>NZ_JTIZ01000104.1:0-56720 GCF_000801125.1 Rhodococcus sp. Chr-9 | reverse complement strand
CACTCGCGGCATGAAATCTGGTGTCCACTCTCAAGGGGCAACCTCACAAGCAACTCCCGCCTACTCGCTGCCGCCCTCACCATTAATCGCCTCTACACACCCACTGGGCCACCAGCGGCCTAGCCGCAATACCGTTCAGTTAGAGCATGTCTCTTATGGACTAGATCGTTTGTGCGGCATAATGCACCGTCGTGGTCGATGCGTTGTCTTCCCGGCTGGTACCAGATGCGTTGTGGGAGATCGTCGAACCGTTGCTGCCTGGCTTCCGGGCGCGGCCGCAGGGCGGCGGCCGGGCGGCACTCGATGATCGGGCGGTGTTCACCGCTATCGTCTACGTGCTTACCAGCGGCTGTGCCTGGCGGCACCTGCCGCCGTCATTCGGAGTCAGTGTTCCGACCGCGCACAGACGGTTCACGACCTGGGCCAAGGCTGGGGTGTTCGACGAGCTGCACCGCCGGGTCCTCGACCAACTCGGTGCCGGTGGGGACCTGGACTGGTCCGCCGCGATCCTCGACGCCGCGCACGTGCGGGCGAAAAAGGGGGCTCTTTGACCGGTCCCAGCCCGGTCGATCGAGGTAAGAACGGCTCGAAGATCCACATCCTCTCCGACGCCGATGGCATTCCCCTAGTCACGGCGGTGACCTCGGCGAACACCCATGACAGTGTCATGTTGCAGCCGATGGTTGCTGCGATTCCGGCGGTGCGTTCGCGTCGTGGTCCGTGTCGTCGCCGGCCCGGCCGGGTGCGGGCGGACAAGGGTTACGACTATCCCGTACACCGCCGGAGGCTGCGGGCACGGGGCATCGTCCCACGGATCGCCCGCCGCGGCGTCGACAGCAGCGAGCGCCTCGGCCGTTACCGTGGAAGATCGAACGCACCCTGGCGTGGCTGAGCGGCTATCGCCGGCTGACGATGCGCTACGAACGTCACGGTGAGAACCTCGCTTCCCTTCTCCAACTCGCTGCCGCGTTGACCTCCTTCAAGACACTGACCAAATGAGACATGCTCTTAGCCTGAATCCACCGACTCGCTGGTGAAGCGGGCACGCGGCTGACCGGCGTGCATGCCAGCGACTGCGGGCATGCGGTACCCACTGGCCTACCCAGCTTTTCCACTGCGAACGAGGTCAGCCGACAGCGTCGGAGATGGACGGGTTCAGGCAGCCACCAAAGGCGTATATCCGATCGTGTTGTGCCACACTGCAACCATCGCGATGCGTACGGCCAGTAACTGGGCAAATGCAGGACCGGTCGACGTTGCGGCCGAGCCAGACGAGCTGGGACAGCGTCGCTCCGCCGCCGCAGCGTCGCTCCACGGGCACGGCCGTACCGCCCACCTGCGAGGATGCCGGTGGCGCGCAGTAGGTTGTGGGCGATCGCAGCACAGAGCACCCACGCGGAATTCGTCCCGAACGACCCGGACGGGAAGTGGGCGAGTGGACCGTCGATCAAGTCAGCGAACACTGTTTCGATGATCGCGTGTTTGCGGTGGACGAGGTCTGCCTCCACCGTCGGCAGGACCGAGTTGGTGAAGAACGGGTGATGCCGCCACACCGGCTCCGGAGCGTCGAGGTAGCGGGCGTCTTTGACGCGGCGCACCACCAGTCGGGGTCGCCGTAGTATTGGCCGAATTTCGGGCGGATATGGCGTCGCTGCTGGTCAGTGGGTGCGGGAAGTGCCGGGGCCGATGAGGCTGGTCAGTTCGCGCATGGCCTGGGGTGCGGGTTTGAAGTAGCGGCGCAGGTTCTCGGCCTTGCGGTGGCGTGACTTGGCCATGAGTTCGAGCAGGCTTGCGCCGGATTCGCCGAGGTGTGTGAGGCCGGAGTGGCGGAGTTCGTGGAGGTCCCATCCGGTGCCGGGGCCGTCGGTGGCGGTGGCGGCGTCGAGGAGGTCGCGGGCTTGGTCGTAGGACAGCCGCGCGTGTTCGGTGTCGGGGCACAGGTCGCGGTCGGCGAGGTATTTTCCGGGTCCGGGTCGGCGGTGGGTGAGGAATACCGGCCCGTGGGTGCGGCCGCGGAGCAGCCGGGGCAGGAGCCGGGCGGTGCCGGCGTCCCAGTACACGGTTTCCAGGACGTGTTCGTGGTGGGTGGCGCCGCGGCGGCGGGTGCGGGGTTTGGCGCCTTTGGATTTGACCCGGGCGCAGCGGCCGGCCAGGTCGAGGTCTTCGATGTTGAGCTGGAGCAGTTCCTCGGTGCGGGCGCAGGTTTCGTAGAGCATCCGCCACAGCGTCTTCTCCCGCAGGCCGATGTCGCGGCGGGAGATGAGCCGGTCGATCGCGGTCCGCGAGCGCACCGGTGTCTGCGAGTCCGGCGGGGTCGATCGGGCGGCCGAGGACGGGACTGCCGGGGCGGTCCAGCCTTGCTCGCGGCACCAGGACAGCCATTTCGCGACCGCGGCGCGGCGCGCGTTCCAGGTGTTGACCGCCGCTTGGCCCCACAACGCTTCCAGCACGGCGCCGATTTCGGCGTCGGTGACCGAGTCCAGAGCACGGCTGGCACCGATCAGCCCGTCGGGGCCCCGGCCGTCGATCGCGTCGACGGTCTTGACGATGGCGATGCCGTAGGCGCGGCGGGTGTTCGCCGAGCCGATCGTGTCGAGGAACGCCTCGGCGGCGGTGCGCAGGGTGCGCGTCGGCGCGGTGCGTAGCCGTGTCACCTTCGCGGCCATCGGTTCCCCGTTTCCGGCTTGCCCCGGATAACAGGGCTGCTTCGTGTAGGCGCGACGGTGGGTCCGCCGCAGGTCGAGTTTCACGCTACCCCGGATAACAGCCCGTTATCCGGGGCGAGCGAACCGGTGGGTTATGCGGCCGCCGGGTGCAGCAGGGCTGCGAGGTCGGGTGGTGTGGGCATGGTCTGGCGCAGCCCGACATGCGCGCGGCCGGTGTTGCCTTCGGGGGCGAGCCCGGCCAGGGAGCCGGGGGCGGCGACGATGATCCGGATGATCTGGCCGAGGGCTTCGCGGCGGTCGCGCTGGCGCACCGCCAGGGCGAGCATGGCGAGGTGGTTGGCGGTGTGTAGCCACGGGTCGGGCTGGGACAGGATGTGGGCACGTTCGAGGTGGGCCCAGCGCTGGGCGGGGTCGGGTGTGGTCTTGGCGGCGTGCATTTCGTCGTGGTAGCGGGCGCGGGCTGCGGGCGGGATGGTCGGCACGGCAGGTTCCTTTCGAATGGTCGATGTGTCCGGCGGAACGGGTGGTCAGGCTGTTGTGACCTGTTCGGCGGTCTCCGACGTGGGGGTGGTGTCGGGTGCGAAGTGGCAGGCGCCGTGTCGGGTGAAGGGTTCGGCGAGCTGGGCCAGGTAGCCGGTGGGGTAGTCGGGTTTGGCGGCCATGCCGAGGTCGGTGCTGGTGAACCGGCGTGCCGGGTCGTAGCTGTGGGTGCGCAGCAGGTGGTCCCAGATGAGGGTGAACAGCCCGAAGTTGACGTCGCCGATGCCGGCCCATTTCAGGTGGTGGAACCGGTGGCCCTCGTTGAGCGCCAGGACGTGTTTGAGGGGACCGATGCGGTAGTCGGCGTTGGAGTGCTGCAACAGCAGCTGCACCGCCACCGCCAGCGACAGTGCGGCGGCGACCGGGACCGGGATCCCGGCCAGCAGCAGCGGGGTGACCCCGGCGGTCATCTCGATGGTTTGGTGCAGGGGGTGTTTCATCAGGCCGTTGAGCCCGTAGAAGCGGGTGACGCTGTGGTGCACGGCGTGGAACCGCCACAGGATCCCGATCTTGTGGCTGGCGTAGTGGGCCAGGGTGATCCCGAGGTCGGCGACCAGGACCGCGATCAGCACCTGCATCACGAACGGCCAACCGTGCGGCCAGATCCCGTCGCCGGGAATGAGCGCGGCCAGAGCGGGGATGGCGGCGACGCTGGCCAGGATGAGGGTTTCGTTGACGAAGCCGTGGACGGTGTCGCGGCCGGTGTCGCCGTGAGAGGCATTCCAGGACACCTGATACGGCAGCACGCGTTCGGCGGTGAACGACACCGCGACCGCGACCCCGAGCAGGGCGATCAACCAGGCCTTGTGGGCGCCGCCGGCGGCCACGGCGATACCGACACCGTTGATACCGAGCAGCATGAACGGTGCGTAGCCGTAGCGGATGAGTGGGCGGGCGAGCAGCGTGGACATGGATTCAGCCTCGCGCTCAGGCGCGGAAGGGGCTTGAAGAAACCGGCTGACTTCGCCTCGCCGAGTGGCGGCCGAGGTGGAGGTCATCGCAGGGCAGGACCTGACCGGCGGCGGCCAATGGCCCGGGTGTCGCACCGAATGTCAGCTACACCCCGGCTACAGTCTCGAGTAACCCTTCATGCTTGGGGTGGTTGTGGTTGGTGTGATCGGTGGTGCGGTTCGGGTTGTGGAATGCGGACCGGCCGCCGCGGTTTCTACCGAGGTAGGAGTACTGGTGCCGAACTACGCCCGCAAACGAACCATAACGCTTCCCCTGGTCGCGGTCGCTGTGGTCGCGGCGCCGGTCGTGGCCGGTTTCCTCGGTGGAGGGGGTCAGTACCGGTTCTCCAACGACAGCGGTCCGGGCCAGCGTGCGCAGACCAGGACCGCTGTGGTCGCGCTGTCGGAGTTTCCGACGGCGGTGGTGGCGTTGCGTGAGCTGGCCGGGATGCCGTTGCCGGACCTGCGGGTCGGTGATCTTGCGGTGGTCCCGGGTGCGCCACCGCTACCGGAGGGTTCGCGGGTCGGGCCGATCGGTTTCATCGCCGGCGAGGGAGCCGCGCCGATCTCGGCCCGGACACCGGCGTTGGATGCCGGCGTGGTGCCCGAGCAGTTGGCCGATCGAATCGGAGCGCAGGTCACCGAGCTCACTCACCGGGGTCGTTTCAGCATGATCGGTTTGACAGCGCCGGACTTGGGGGGCATCACCACGATGGTGCGAGCCCGCCAACTCGATGGTTCCTGGGGTCCGTGGTTCCAGGCCGGGACCGACGACAGTGTTGCGGCCCGTCGCCCGGGCCCGGGACGCGTGCAGGGCAGTGAACCTGTCTATGTCGGCGACACTGACGCGGTGCAGATCCTGAGTACCCGCGGGCCTGCTGAGGCAGGTCTGTCCGAACCTCAGGGGCCGAGCGCGATCACGGGGCCCGAGCGACTCGGTTCCGCGACCACGCAGCTGTCGGCGGTGTTGCTCGATCCAGGCCGCGACGAGGGGGATCTGTCGGCGATTGCGGCACCGCTGGCAGGTGGCGGGCCCCGGGTGATCAGCCGGGAGCAGTGGGGCGCCGACGAGTCGCTGCGCTGTGAGGACCCGACCTACGACGACGGCCTGGGCGGGATCGTGGTGCACCACACCGCGGGACGCAACGACTACAGCAAGGCCGAGTCGGCGGCGATCGTGCGCGGCATCTACGCCTACCATGCCGAAACGCTGGGGTGGTGCGATATCGGCTACCACGCGCTGGTGGACAAATACGGTCAGATCTTCGAGGGGCATTTCGGCGGTTTGGACCGGCCCGTGCAGGGCGCGCACACCGGGGGGTTCAACGAGAACACCGCCGGGGTGGCGTTCATGGGTAACCACGAATCCGAAGAACCGTCCCAGGCGGCGATCACCGCGATGGGGCAGTTCATCGGGTGGCGCGCGCGTGTCGCGGGATTGGATCCCCGAGGGACCACCACCATGATCTCTGAGGGCACCGAATACACCCCGTACGGCGAGGGCGAACAGGTGCAGCTGCCGGTGGTGTTCTCCCACCGCGATGTCGGTAACACCACCTGCGCCGGTGATGCTGCGTATGCGCTCATGGATCGTATTCGTTCCATCGCGGCGGGTACGAGCCCGGGTGCGGGGCCCGGGCAAGCTCCGGGCGGCCCGGACTCGTCTGCGGTGCCCGATCCCGATGCTGATGCCGATGTGTCGACGTTGGCGGCGCTGACGGGCAAATTGTTGGATTTGGTCGACCGCAGTGTGCTGGCCCGGTACTGGGTCGATACCGGTGGACCGCAGGGGCGGCTGGGGCCGGCCGCCTCGGAGCTGGTGTTCACCGCCGACGGCGCACAGCAGACCCGATTCGTCCACGGTTATCTGTTCCAGGCTCCCGACGGTCGGGTCTACGAAGTTGCCGGGCGCATCGGGCAACGGTTTGCCCAGCTCGGCGGGAGCGACGGCGTGCTGGGTGCGCCACGCAGCAACGAGTACCCCGTGCCCGGTGGTTTGCGGGTCGATTTCGATCGCGGATCGTTGGTGTTCAACCGGGAGACCGGTGTCGTCACCACGTTCGGACCACCCCAACCGGATCCCGATCATCCGACGCCCTCGACTACGTCCGCTGAAATTCCACCAGCACCTGCACCCGTAGCCGCGGAGGCTGTACCGGCACCGCCTCCAGCGTCCACCGGCTCGGCCGAAACTGCGCCGAGTCCACAGTGAGGTAGTCCGCACGTCGCGAGCAGCGCTATGCGGTGGTGGTTCGGTCACGCACTGGTGGCGGCCGCCATCCGGTGGCGGTCAGCGCTTCGGTCGGTGAGATGCCGATCAGGTCGCGGCAGGTGCGGGTGAGGTGGGCGCTGTCGGCGAATCCGGCTGTGTGCGCGGCCTGGGTCAGGGATCCGCCGTCACGCACCACGGTGAAGCCGAGCTGCAATCGTACCCACCGCCGCCACGCCACATAGGGCAGTCCGACCTGGGCGGTGAAAATGTGCGAGAGGCGACTCGCCGACATCCCGATGTCGGCGGCGAGTTCGCTCAGCGGGGGTGGCCCTCCCACCCACTCGGTTGCCCGGCGCAGTGCCTCGGCTACGACCGGATGCGAGGACCGGCGCGCCGGGACGCCGGCCGACGCAGGTGGCGCGGGTGCGGTGACGCTGACCCAGGTTGTGGATGCCTGGCGAGGTTGCTCGCCCAGTCGGGCCAGCGCTGCGTGAGCGGTCGTGCTGTCAGGGTCGAGGAAGGCGAGGAATCCGCTGGTGCCGGGTTCGGTGTGGACCTGGTGGACCACCCCGGGTGGGATGATCGCTGTGACAGCGGGGATGGTGTGTCCGGTCGCGTCGGTCAGGATTAATCGTCCGCGTGCGACGAAGAGGACTTGCACGGCGGCGTGGGCGTGGGCAGGCGCGTCGCCGATGTCGCCGGTGAATGTCATGAGCCCGGGAGTCAGGGACACCCCACCGGACCAGCGCTGCCCGGCAGCCCTCACCTCCGCACCGCCCGTTGATGGCGGCGTCGGAGCAGCGATCGGTAATTCGGGCGCGGGGTCAGGCAAGTCACGGTGCCGCCCTTCTGGCGTGGTGATCTGGTTTGTGCGGACACGGAGTGTGCGTCAGAGGCCGAAGGCGCCGCCGCTGACGAGGATGACGATTCCGAGAACGATCAGCACGAGCGGGAACAGGATGTGTTCCCACCGTTCCAAGATCTCGGCAATAGTGCTGCGGGTGGTGAGGAACTTCGCGGTGATCACCAGCACCCCGACCAAGAGCAGGAACACGACCGAGTAGGCGATGATCGCTGCGGTCCCGACGGTGGCGAAGACCGGGACGTAGACGCCGATGTTGTCGCCGCCGTTGGCGAAGGTCACCGCCGCCACCGTCCAGACCGCGACCTTCTTGCCCTCGAACCGGTCATCGTCGTCGCCGTTGTTGCGCCATGCTCTCCAGGCGGCGAGCAGACCGAGCAGCAGAGGAATGAGCCCGAAGTAGGCGATGGCTTCTTCGGGCAGCAGCGCCGTGACTCCGAGCGCTACGAGGACCGACGCGGCGAGGATCGCTCCGAAACCGAGATATTGTCCGGTCGCGATGGCGGCCGTTGTTCCGCGGGTTCCCGCGCCGCGGGCGAAAAACAGCGAAAGCACGATGATGTCGTCGATGTTGGTCACCAGGAAGAGTCCGATGGCCTGCAGGATCGAGGTAACCATTCCGGCGGATGCCCTTTCTCGGGGAGTGCACTGCTGTCCGGCTGCCACGCGGTTGTGTCGCGTGCCGCAGCCGCTGTCAAGGAAGTGGCTATTTCAGTTTCGATCACGCGCCGGTGATGTCGGCGCGGGCGCAGGAGTGTGGTTGGGGAGTTTGGCGGCGATGGCCGCGGCCAGTAGTGCGCTGATGGCGGCGCTGGCGAGGAACACTGCGGACATGGCGTGGCTGTAGGCGTGGGCGCTGGTCGCGGCCAGATCGGCGCCCGCTTGGCCGGGAATCCGGGTCGCGGCCAGTTGTGCTCCGGCGATGTTGTCACGCGCCGCGCTGACTACTGGTTCGGGCAGGCCGCTCAGGTGGGGGTCGAGGTCGCGGGTGTAGGTGACGGTGAGCAGGGTGCCCAGGATGGCCACGCTGAACGCCGCGCCGACCTGTCGAATGTCCATCAGCAACCCAGCTCCTGCCGCGCTGCGGTGCTCGGGCAGGCTCGCCATGACCGCATCGACAGCTGGCGCCAACGCCAGCCCGGCACCTAGGCCCACGGTCGCCAGGCACGCCGCGACGAAGCCGTAGCCGGAGTCGACGGTGATGCGGGATGCGAGCACGAATCCTGCCGCGGCGATCACCATGCCGATGACGATCGGGATTTTGGCGCCGAGTCGGGTGACGATTTTGTCGACGGCGGCTGCGGCGATGATGATCGCCAGCACCAGAGGCACTAAGCGCAGGCCGGTGCCGAAGGCGTCGTGGTGGCGCAGGATCTGCAGGTATTGCGGCAGCACGAACAGCACGCCGACCAGGGTGAAGGTGCCTGCGGTTGCGGCCAGGGTAGGCCAGGTGAAGGCCGGATTGGTGAACAGTGCCAGATCGACCAAGGGGTCGCGGGCACGGCTTTCCCACACCAGAAATCCCGCGATCAGCCCCACACCGGCTGCCAGAGCCGCGAGCACGACGGGATCGGTCCACCCGTACGCGGGAACCTGGATGATGCCGAATACCAGCGACGCCGTACCGGGNCCCGAGCCGGTCCAGCGGCGGTGCGTGCGGGTCGACCGATTCGGGCAACAGCACCGCACAGGCGACCAGGGCGGCGACACCGACCGGGACGTTGATCAGAAACACCGAGCCCCACCAGAAATGCTGCAACAACCAGCCACCGACGATCGGCCCCAGCGGCAACCCGACACCCAACGCGCCGACCCACACCGCGATCGCGCGACGACGCTGGTCGGGGCCGAACAGGGTCGGCAGGATCCCCAGCGACAGCGGCACGATGATCGCCGCGCCGATGCCCATGACCGCGCGGGCGGCGATCAGCGAGCCGGTGGACCCGCTGAAAGCGGCCCAGGCCGAGGCGGCGACGAAGGCGACTAAACCTGCCAGCAGGAGCCGTTTGCGACCGTAGCGGTCACCGAAGCCGCCGGCGGGCAGCATGAGCGCGGCGAAGACCAGGGTGTAGGCGTTGACGATCCACTGCAACTGGGTGGTGCTCGCGCCGAGGTCTTGGGCCAGGGTGGGCAGGGCGACGTTGAGAACCATCAGGTCCAGCCCGACGGTGAGCAGGGCGACGACCAGCGCCGCCAGCCCTGCCCACCGACGTGATGAGCCCGGCTCAGTCCCGGTCGTCGGCGTGGTGTTCGGGTGAGAGTGGTTCTCGCTCATCGGAGTTTCCGATCAGAGTGGCGACGATGAGGGCGGTCGCGCCGAGCACAATGAAGGTGTCGGCGAGGTTGAAGGTGGGCCACCAGCCGGTGTGCAGGTAGTCGGTCACCACACCGTCGGGGAACCGGTCGATCACGTTGGCAACCGCGCCGCCCAGGATTGCGGCGAGCGCGACGCGAGTGAGCAGGTTCGCGCGCGGCGCGACCACCCATCCGCCGACCGCGACCGCGGTGGTGATCACCGTGGTGAGGGTGAGCATCACCCAACTGGGTGCGTCGGCGGCGATCGAGAACGCGGCGCCGGGGTTGAACGCCAACCTCAGGTCCACCGGACCCGCCTCGATCGGTGCCCCGGCCAGCGTGGTCTGCGCCCACGCTTTGAGCGCGAGGTCGATACCGGCCAGCGCGGCCGCGGCAGCCACCCACCGCAGTCGCCGCCCCCACCGCGACACGGTGGGAGCAGACGACGCGGTGGCGGTCACGCGGGCGCTCCGGCCAGTACCGGTGCGGGCTTGGCCGCCGAATCGGGCAGCGAGGCCAGGGGTTTGGTGCGTCCGGCGCGGACACCGTTGGCGATGACGACGATCTCGGCGAGTTCGTGCACCAGCACCACCGCCGCCAACCCGAGAACCCCGAACAGCGCGAGCGGGATCAAGATCGTGATCAACCCCAACGACAAACCGACGTTCTGCAACATGATCCGGCGAGCCCGACGAGCGTGCTCGAGAGCCCGCGGCAGGTGCCGCAGGTCCTCACCCATCAACGCCACATCCGCGGTTTCGATAGCGACATCGGTGCCCATCGCCCCCATCGCCACACCCAGGTCGGCAGTCGCCAGTGCGGGGGCGTCGTTGACGCCGTCGCCGACCATCGCGGTGAAACGCCCCTTGCGCAGGTCGGCGACGATGCGGGCCTTATCCTCCGGACGCAGATCCGCGTGCACGTCTTCGATCCCCGCCTCAGCGGCCAAAGCGGCGGCGGTGCGGACGTTGTCACCGGTGAGCATCGAGACCCGGATTCCCAGCGCGTGCAATCGGTCGATGACCTCGTGTGCCTCGGGCCGCAGTTCGTCGCGCACAGCGATCGCACCGATCACCTGGCCGTCGAGCTCGATCAGCACCGCGGTCGCCCCCGCGTGCTGCATCCGTTCCACATCGGCGGCCAGAACACCCGGTTCGATCCAACCCGGACGGCCCAGCCGCGCCCGACGCCCGTCGATGCGGCCGGTCAACCCGGCGCCGGTGACCGCCTCGACGTCGGTGGCGGGAGCGACGGTCTCGACGGCGGCGAGGATGGCGCGGGCGAGGGGATGTTCGCTACGCGATTCCAGCGCCGCGGCGACAGCGAGCACTGTGGCCTGCTCGGCGCCGGTGACGGCCGAGATCTCGACGACTGCAGGCTGGTTCGCGGTCAGCGTGCCTGTCTTGTCGAGCGCGACCTCACGCACCCGACCCATCGCCTCGAGTGCGGCACCGCCCTTGACCAGCACGCCCAGCTTGCTCGCCGCGCCGATGGCGGCGACGACGGTGACCGGCACCGAGATCGCCAGCGCGCACGGCGAGGCCGCGACCAGCACCACCAGCGCACGTTCGATCCAGGTGACCGGATCCCCGAAGAGCGCGCCGATCACCGCGATGGCGGCGGCGGCGATCATGATGCCGGGCACCAGCGGTTTGGCGATCTTGTCGGCCAAGCGTTGAGCGTCGCCCTTGCGGGCCTGCTCGGCCTCCACGATCCGCACGATCCGCGCCAGGGAGTTGTCCTCAGCGGTCGTGGTGACCTCGACGGTCAGCACACCGGTGCCGTTGATCGACCCGGCGAACACCTCCGCCCCCGGCCCGGCTTCCACCGGTACCGATTCGCCGGTGATCGCCGAAACATCCAGCGCGCTACGCCCGTCGACGATCACCCCGTCGGTCGCCACTCGCTCGCCGGGGCGCACGAGCATCTGGTCCCCGACGCGCAGCTCCGCTGGGCTGATCACCATTTCGGTGCCCTCGCGTAGCACGGTGGCCCGGTCCGGTACCAGGTTCAACAGCGCGCGCAGCCCGCGGCGGGTGCGCGCGACCGCGTACTCCTCGAGGCCCTCGCTGATGGAAAACAGAAACGCCAGCATGGCGGCTTCGCCGACCTCGCCGA
The DNA here is from genome assembly GCF_000801125.1 of Rhodococcus sp. Chr-9. Taxonomy (NCBI): domain Bacteria; kingdom Bacillati; phylum Actinomycetota; class Actinomycetes; order Mycobacteriales; family Nocardiaceae; genus Rhodococcus; species Rhodococcus sp. Chr-9. Next base: position 45,077 of record NZ_JTIZ01000104.1, on the reverse strand, counting down.
GGATCACCGCGCCGATCGCGGCGATCGTCATCAGCGTGCCGACCCCGATCTTGCCCTTGGCCAACCGTTTGAGCGTGGATGGGACGAAGGTGTAGGCACCGACGAGGAGCGCGGCGATCTCCAACCCCAACTCGACGGCGCGCGGGCCGCCGGTCCAGCCGACGATCAGTGCCGCGACCAGCAGCACTCCGGCGACCGCGGCGGCGCGCAGTTCGCTGACTTCCCAGAGCTTTTCGGGTTCGCGTTCCTCGGCCTCGCCGTCACCGGCGGGTTCGTCGTGGCCGCAGCCGCATGCGTCGCTCATGCTCGCACCTCCGCGCTCTCCGTCTCGGTGGTGGAGTCGGTGCCGTAGTTCGGGCACAACGCCACCGCATTGCCTGTCGCCGCGAGCAAGGTCTCTGCCGAGGCGAGTAGGTCCATCAACTCCGGGCGGGCCAGGCTGTAGAACACCTGCCGCCCTTGCGGACGCCCCACGACCAGCCCGCAGTCGCGCAGGCACGCCACATGCGCCGACACCGTCGACTGAGCCAGTCCGAGCCCGGCCATCAGGTCCGAGACCCGCGCTTCCCCGCACGCCAACCGGTGCACGATCGCCAACCGTGTCGCATCGGAGAGGCTGTGGAACAGTGCCACCGCCGGATCCAACCCCTGCGTCTCGACGAGGCAACCCCCGCCATCATTAATCGCCATAAAGCGATGATAGCTGCGAAACCTATTGATATCGAGTGAGAGTGTGATTAATCTCGTGTCAACGATTACATCGCGATATGGCGATCAATTTGTGGTCGCTACCGAGGGAGAACGCGTGAACCAGCAGAAGTCCGCCGTCGTCGAGAACTCGCCTCAGCAACCATCGCCGCCGGGCTCGCCCGGAGTGCTGTATCGGTGGGGCGTTCTGATGGCCCGGCGCAGACGTGCGGTCCTGGCGGTCTGGGGACTGCTGCTGGTGGTGTGCGCGGTGGCCTACCCGCTGCTCGAGAACCGGCTCGGTGCGATGGACTTCGGTGTCGAGGGCTCGGAGTCCACCGAGGTGGATCGCCTGGTTGCCCGGCACTTCCCGCAGTTCGGTACGGAACAGGCGGTCATCGTGCTGCAATCTGGCGCGGTCACCGCCACCGACGCCGAGTTCCGTGCAGCGGTGGCTCGCACGATCACCGTCGCCACCGCGGTCGAGGGCGTGGTCGAGGTCGTCGGCCCCTACGACGGGCTGCCCGGATCCCAGATCTCGGCCGACGGTCACGTCGCGATCGCGCTCGCCGGCATGGACGGCGACATGGCCGAACGCGCGAGAGTCGCGCGCGACCTGCAAGACGCCATCGCCACCACCGGCGACGATTCCATCGACGTGGGGGTCACCGGGTACTCGGCGGTACAGAACGCGGCCACCGAACTGCAGAACGCCGACCTGGCCCGCGCCGAGGCAATCGGCATCCCGGTCGCGCTGGTCCTGCTCGTCCTCGCGCTCGGCGCCCTGGCCGCGGCGGCGGTCCCGATCGCAGTGGCCATCGCCGGGATGCTGACCGCGATCGGAGTGTTGTTCACCCTCACCACTGTGACCGCGTTCGATTCGCTGACCGTGGCCATGGCCACCATGGTCGGCCTCGGCGTCGGTATCGACTACGCGATGTTCATCGTCAGCCGCTTCCGCGAAGAACTCACCCACCACACCGTCGCCGACCACGCCGCGATCTCCGGCGCCGTCGGCCGCTCCCTCGCCACAGCAGGCAAAACGATTCTGGTCTCGGGCCTGGTGGTGATGATCTCGCTGTGCGCGTTGATCATCATCCAGGCACCGATCTTCCGTGGCATCGCCATCGGCGTCGCCACCGCCGTCACCAGCATGCTCGCCGTCGCCGTCACCCTGCTACCCGCCCTGCTCGCAGCTTTGGGCCCGGCTGTCAACCGCGGCAGTCTCCCGGCCCGCTGGCGCCCTGCCGACAGCGCCACCGACACTTCGGGCGTTGTCGGTGGTCGCTGGGCGCGCTGGGCGTATCTCGTCATGCGCCGACCCGTCCTCTTCGGCACCGCGGCCGCAGCGGTGCTGGTCCTCGCCGCGCTGCCGGTATTCGGGATCCGCTACGGCCTCGACATGGGTACCACCGCCCTCGACGGCACCCCGACCGGACGCGCCAGCACCGCATTGACCACCAACTTCTCGCCCGGAGCACTCTCCCCGGTCGAGATCATCGCCACCGGCCCCGGCGACACCCCACTCACCGCAGACGCCGCAGCACGGGTCAACCGATTCTTGACCGAGATCGACGGCGACGCCCGCATCGACACCGTCCTGCCCGCCCAGCTCAATGACGGTCGAATGCTGGCGATGGCGATCCCCTCGGTCACCTTCGACTCGATGGCCGCCACCGACCTCATCCGCGACCTGCGCACCACAGCCGCCGACGCGACCGAAGCCGAGATCCGCATCGGCGGCAGCACCGCCGAATTCGTCGACCTCTCCGACGAAATGACCACCAAACTGCCGCTGGTCGTAGCCTTGGTGCTGACCGCCTCGCTGGTCTTCCTCATCGCCGCTTTCCGCAGTATCGCCTTGCCCCTCAAGGCCATCGCGATGAACCTGCTCGCCACGGGCGCCGCCCTCGGTATCACCGTCGCGGTGTTCCAGTGGGGTCTGGGCGAGAACGTCCTCGACTTCACTAGCCCCGGATTCGTGCAGGTCTACCTACCCACCGTGGTGTTCGCGCTACTGTTCGGGCTCTCGATGGACTACGAGGTGTTCCTGATTCGTCGCATCCGCGAATACTGGGACGCCAGCGGCGACAACCAGCGCGCCGTCGCGGCGGGGCTCACTCACACCGCGCGGCCGATCACCGCGGCCGCCGCGATCATGATCGCCATCTTCGCCAGCTTCGTCACCGCCGACATCCTCGAACTCAAACAACTCGGACTCGCCCTCGCGGTTGCGGTAGCCATCGACGCCGTCCTGATCCGCCTCGTACTCGTCCCGGCCCTCATGCGCCTGCTCGGCAAGTGGAACTGGTGGCTGCCCACCCCCGGCGTCCGGTTTACCACCGACACCCATGCAATCGAGGAACGCCGCTGAACCACGCGGCGATCACGATCTGACACGGCGATCACGACAGGTTGTATGCAGGCACTGGCCGCCCACCGAACCCGCACCGCCCAGGCACCATCCCCAGCGACAACGATCAGTGCCCGCGTCACCTACCGCAATCCGCAAAGGGCTCCGGCCGTCCCATCGCCCATGAGCACCGCCGATCCCACCACGGCGGGGATGACCATGCAGCCCGTCGCCGACGCCTACACCAGCTCACACGCCCCCTGCCGACGCCCTCGTCGACCCCCGCAACCGAGGCACCGTGCTGCTGACTCAGAACAGGGTGTCGCGTACCCGCAGCGGCCGGTACCCGGTCGGGCCGAGCGCGGCGAGTTCGGCGTCGATGTCGACCTCGATCGCGCCGAAGAAGTTGATGTTCTCGCTGTGGGCGGGGCTGATATGGGCCAGCACCTCGTCATCGATGCGGCGCCCGGCACGGCGCATCTGCTCGACCGCGAGCCCGTAATACTCGGTGGTCCAGGCGATCACGGCGTTGGTGGCCAAGGTCAGGCACCACGCCTGCTCGGTCTGGTCGTCGAGCTGGCGGGCGCGGATCATGCCCTCGTGCGCATAGAGCAGGTCGCGGCGCAGCGCGTGCAGGGACTCGCCCTTGTTGAGCTGGCGGGAGATCTTGCGTCGATAGTCCGGATCCGACAGATACTTCGCGGCGTAGACGGTGCGCCGGACCGCGCCGTACTCCTTGAGCGCGGTGGCCAGGGTGTTCTGCCGCCCGGACGCGGACAGCTTGCCGACCAGCAGCGAGGCGGTGGCGTGCCCGAACTTCAGCGACCCCGCCAGCCGCAGCAGATCGTCCCAGTGCTCGGCGATCAACTCCAGATTCGCTTTGCGGGTCATCAGCGGTCCGGCGTGCGGGAACCGGGCCTCGGTCTCGCGGCGGGGGCCGGGCCGGTACAGGGTGATCCGGCCCAGGTCCCGGATCCGGGGTGAGAGCTGCATCCCGAGCAGGTCGAACAACCCGAAATTCACCAGAGTCACCCCGTGGGTGTCGGTGGCGTGTTCGGTGATCGGCAGATCCGTGGCGTTGCCGAGGATTTCATCGAGCACGTAGTGCGCTTCGCGTTTGGTGGCGACGATGATCTTCGTGCCGTAGGTGGCGTGCTGATCGGTGACATGGGTGTAGGTCGACAGCACCCGGCCGCCGTGGATGACCATCTCCCGCGCCGAAGTCGACTTACCGCGCACCGGGAACCGCTGCCCGTCGCTGGATGACAGCGTGCCCGCACCGAACACCGTGGTCAGCGGCAACCTTTGGTGGTAGTCGATGATCGCCAGGTTCGCCGCCCGCAGCGTCTCCTCGCGGACATACCATTCCGCCGTCCACGCGAGGATGTCGTAGGAGATGCCGCAGGCCTCCGCCATCCGGGTCAAACCCAGGTTCGTCGAATACGCCAGCAGCACCGCGATGAGGTTGCGTTTCAGCTCCGGGGTGCGGGTCTGCTTGCCCGAGGCGTGAGTGAAACAGTCCAGGTAGCCGGTGCGTTTGTCCAGCTCGATCAGCAACGACACGATCGGCGCGAACGGCAGCATCTCCGTCAGCTCCGCCTTCAACGACTTCGCCTCCTCGGGGACCTCTTCGGCGGTCAACGGCGAGATCACCAGACCCCCGCCCTCGTCCACACGGACCGGGCCGTCCCCGCCGGCCAGCACCGCCTCCAGCCCTTCGACCGCCTCGTGCAGCTCATCGACTACCGCCGCCAACCCTTCGCCGGGGTCGGCGGGTTTGCCGACCAGGCGGCAGAACTCGGCCCGCTGCGGCGCCCACTGCCCGGTAGTGAGCAGGTAGGCGGCCGGATCGGCGTAGCGGCGCGACCCCGGCACGAACACATCCCCGCTACGCAAACCGTCCCGCAACCCCAGCAGCACACACAGCTCCCAATAGTGCCGATACGCGGTGACACTGCCCGATTTCCGGGCCTCGTCGAGATAGCCGCGCCACTTGACCGGCACGAACCCCGCCGGTGCCTCGTCGAACACCTTCCGACGTCCGGTGGCGTTCAGCTCGCGCAGCATGTCCACCGCAACCAGCAGCTCCGTCGCCGCGGTGCCGCCGGCGAACCGCACCGCCGACAACACCGCCGGAGTGAACTGCCGCAGATAGCTATACGACGAATCCAGTGCGGCCAGATGCCCGTGATCACGCGGCAGCCGCGGTTTGGCCGCCGCGATCGCCGCCCGCAACCGCTCCCACCCGATCGCATCGCCCCGGACCAGACCGCCAACGTCTTCGTCGGGGATCTGCGGGTCATTGATGATCGCCAGCAACTCATCGAGGAGGGCCTGGCGATCCTCTCCCGTTTTGCCGCGTTCGGCCAACTGCTGCTGCATGCGCCGCTCGGCCTGGCCGAACTTCGCCGAGATCGCCTGATCGAACAGCGCCACCACCTCATCGAGCACATCGGTCGCCGACTGCGCCAGCACCGTCAACAAGATCGGATACCGGCGTTGCGGCTCTCGACGTTCGAGGGCCTGCGGGGTCAGACGCCGGCCCATCGTGGCCAGAAACCGGCGCCGCTCGGCGGGCAGCACCGACATGTCGAGGCGGTCCGCGCCCATCCCGCGCAGGAACCCCAGCTTCTCGACCTCGGCGCGCACCGCCTGCGCCGACGCCTCCACCGGAGGCGTCGACAGCCACCGCAGCCGCGACACCCCCAGCGAGGGATCGGTGACCAGCAACGAATCCAGCTCCGTGCACCGTTCGGGTGTGAACTCGTGCGCGAGCCGGTCATAGGTTTCGGTCTGCGCCTGGTGACGGGCGTGGGCGACTCGCTCCACCACCGTGACCGGGCCCGGCCGGATCACCCGCGCCGAGATCAGGTACTCGCACGCCAGCCGGAACAGCAGCGTCGGGGAATCATGCTCCATCGCCCGCGCCAGCAAGAACTCGTCCAGCTCCTTCGACTCCAACGCCCCGGCCGCCCGCCAGCCCAGATACTGCGCGGCCAAACGTGCGTGCTCGGTGCGGGTCTTGGCGCGCCTGCCGTACGAACCGATCCCCACCGCATCCACCCGCAACTGCTCAGCCAGCCGGGCCACCGCCACCGGCGGCGCCGTAGTCAACCGGTCCGGCACAAAACCCAGCCACGGCAGAGTGCACAACGCCACCGCCAAACCCAACCGGTCCGCCGGACCCCGGCCACGACCCGGATCCACAAACGCCAGATCAGCCGGAGTCAACGTGAAAAACCGGAACAACTCCTCACGGCTGATCTCCGGGAACCCCCGCAGACGCTCCAACTCCTCGTCCGCGAACACCCGCGTCGCCACGAACCCCAACCTCCAGCACGCCGATCAACCCTCATCGGCAGCCAAGCCAAGCACCAACCACCCCACCGTGCACCCCGAACACGAAAACCCTGCTCTACCAGCCCACTACGCCATATCCGCCCGAAATTCGGCCGATACTACGGCGACCCCCAGTCGGGCGGTGGTCCGGTCCTTCGTGAAGGCGAACGCGGTGTACGGAATTTCGGCGACCTCAGCGTCGGAGATCCATGCTCCGGTGCCCGGGTCACGGACCGCATTCGGGTACTGCACCGGCGTCCATGCGTTCTCATCGATCGTGGCGATCGCCTTCGTGATCGCCGAATTCTTCGTCATCACCAGTGAAAACTCGGCGCCGGCGCGTAGGCAGGCACGGACGACTTTGCGGGTGCCGTATGCCGAGTCGCCGCGTACCAGGATCTGTGCTGCTGCGCCGACGGAGCGGGCGGTGGCGATCGCTCCGGCGATCATGTGCCCGGCACCCTTGCCGGATCCGGTCTTGCCGGAGCGCAGCCGCATCCCGGCGATCACCGGGGCACAGTCGTCGGTGCTCAGTACCGCGGCCAGTGGGGACAGACCTTTGCGGAGTAGTTGCTTGCCGGCGATCTTGGTGTGCCCGTAGTTCGCGCCCTGTATGGCGTGTCAGTAGACCGGACGGAGCAGCGAATCGATGTCGAGATAGATCTGGCGCGCACGTCCGGGCAGCAGTTCGACCCTGTTCGCCAGTGCGGCCAGATGTGCGCGCAGCATCGATTCGAGTTGGCGGGCGTGTCCGAAGGTGAACTGGCGCAGCAATGCTCCGATGGTCGATGGTGCGTATACCCGGTCGAACAAGGTGGTCATGCCACCGGAGCGCAGCACGTCGACGTCGTCGATACTGTCCGCGCCGGCGCACATTCCGGCGATCAGGGTGGTCAGTTTCGGAGCGGGGTTCGCTGCCCCGGATTTGACTTTCGAGGTGGTGATCGTGATCTTCTCGGTCAGCAGGTCGGACAGGCCTGTCAGCTGCGCCAAGGTCATCACCGGTATCAGGCCGCCGTACGACACGATGTTGTCGTCGTCGAACAGTGCGGACTCGGCGTTGAACGTGTGGGACACTTGCACTGGAAGTGCCCTTCTTTGAACTGGACTGGTTTGTGCGTGAAGAACATCAATCATCCCAGTTCAGGGGGCGTTTTCTTTATTTCGACACGCCGCTACCCGCCGGGGGCATCGGTGGATTCAAGCTAATACCGCCGGGTCCGGGCGCGTGATGGCAGGATCGGGACTCGTGAGCTCCGCGAATCTGACCCGTGCCGAAACCGCCGCGCGCGCCCGCGCACTCGACGTGCACTCCTACCGCGTCGAACTCGACCTGCGGGGTGCCGTCGACGCCCGACGCACCGGATTCCCCACGGTCACGACGCTCGAATTCACCGCCTCCACCGACGAGGCCTGGCTCGATTTCATCGGCGACTCCGTCGAGTCGGTGACGATCAACGGTGAGCTCGTGCCCGTCGTCTACGACGGCGCGCGGATCACCATCGGTGGTCTGNGACCGGCCGGTACAGCCGGTCGGGGGAGGGGCTGCACCGCTTCGTCGACCCCGTCGACAGCGAAACCTATCTCTACACCCAGTACGAACCGGCCGACGCCCGTCGCGTGTTCGCATGCTTCGAACAGCCGGATCTCAAGGCGCCGTTCACCTTCGTGGTCACCGCCCCGCGCCGCTGGCAGGTGCTCTCGAACGAGGCCGCCGAGCGCACGGTGCAGCGCGACGACACCCAGACCGTGACGTTCGCGCCGACCCAGCCGATCTCCACCTACATCACCGCGATCGTCGCCGGCCCGTACCACCGGGTCGACGCGTCGTGGAGCCGCGACGAGCTGACGGTGCCGCTGGGAGTGCTGTGCCGCGCGTCACTCGCCGAGCATCTCGACGCCGACGAGATCGTCGAGGTCACCCGGCAGGGCATGGACTTCTACGCCGAGCACTTCGACTATCCGTATCCGTTCGGCAAGTACGACCAGGTGTTCGTGCCCGAATACAACCTCGGTGCGATGGAGAACCCCGGCTGCGTCACCTTCACCGAGGCGTACGTTTTCCGCGGTGCCGCCACCGCCGCCCAGCATCAGGGTCGCGCGAACACGATCCTCCACGAGATGGCCCACATGTGGTTCGGCGATCTGGTGACCATGAAGTGGTGGGACGACCTGTGGCTGAAGGAGTCGTTCGCCGATTTCATGGGCGCCTTCACCAGCGCTGAGGCCACCAAGTTCACCGACGCGTGGGTGGCCTTCGCGAACCGCCGCAAGGCCTGGGCGTATCTGCAGGACCAGCTGCCCACGACGCATCCGATCGTCGCCGACATCGTCGACCTCGAGGCCGCGAAGCTGAACTTCGACGGCATCACCTACGCCAAGGGCGCGAGCGTGCTCAAGCAGCTCGTGGCCTATGTCGGCCGCGACGCCTTCTTCGAAGGTGCCCGCCGGTACTTCCGCAAGCACGCCTTCGGCAACACCGCCCTCGACGATCTGCTCGTCGAACTGTCGAGCACCTCCGGCCGCGACCTGACGTCGTGGGCGCAGGCGTGGCTGCAGACCACCGGCGTATCAACCCTGCATCTCGAGGAGTCCGGGACCGGGTACGAGATCGTGCAGGGCGATCCGCGCCCGCATCGCCTCGCCGTCGGCTGCTACGACTCCGACGACTCCGGCGACCTCGTCCGCACCCACCGCGTCGAGGTCGACCTCGCCGACGAACGCACCCCCGTCGACCTGCCCGAGGCGGCGCTGGTGCTGCTCAACGACGACGACCTCACCTACGCCAAGGTTCGCCTCGACACGCGGTCGCTCGACACGGTCGAGTCCTCCCTGGACCGCGTCCGCGAACCGCTCGCGCGCGGACTGCTGTGGTCGGCGCTGTGGAACGCGACCCGCGACGGGGAACTCGCCGTCGACCGCTATCTGTCGATGGCCGCCGGGTTCGCCCCGTACGAGGCGGACATCGCGCTGCTCACCGCGGTGCTTGCCAACGCGGCCCAGGCCGTCGAACACTATGTGCCGGACTCGGCGCGCACCGATGCGCGGCGTCGCTGGCTCGACGCGGTCTGGGACGGAATGCACGGTGTCGCACCCGGCAGCGACGCCCAGCTGGCATTCGCCCGCGCGCTCGGTGTCGCGGCGAGCGTGGACGACCGGCACGCCGCCGACCTGCGAGCGATCCTGTGCGGCAACCTCGCACCGCCGGAGGGCCTGCGCCTCGACCCCGACCTGCGATGGAGCTGGTGGGCAGCGCTGACCACGACCGGCGACGCCGACGAGGCCGACCTCGACGAGGAACTGCGCAACGACGACACCGCCTCGGGACGCACCGCGCACCTGCGCGCGCTCGCTTCTCGCCCGCGCGCCGAGGTCAAGGCGCACGCGTGGGCGACGATCCTCGCCGACCACAGCCTCACCAACGACCACCTCGACGCGACCATCGCCGGGTTCCGCGCCGGGGAGCGCCGCGACCTGATCTCCGCCTACGACACCGATTACTTCGCGGTGCTCTGTGAGACGTGGACGAGCCGCAGCATCGAGATCGCCCGCCGCATCGTCGTCGGATTGTTTCCCGCGGCCGACAGCCTCGAACCCGTCGACACCTGGCTCGAGGCCCACACCGATGCCCCGGCCGCGCTGCGGCGCCTGGTCATCGAACAGCGCGATCATCTCGCCCGCGACCTGCGTGTCCAGAGGATCAACACGCCGTGACCAGCCCGGATCTGCCCCGTCCCGAGGGGCCCGCGGTCCCGGACACGGTCGCCACCGCGATGCGGCGGCTGCGGGAGAAGGCGACTTCGGAGAACACCCGCGCCGCCCAGATCGGCGACTGGACGATCTTCACCCGCTGGTGCGAACGCACCGGGCACAGTCCGATGCCGGCCACCGCCGAGCAACTGAGCTGGTTCCTCACCGAGAAGGCCGCCGAAGTGCGCCCCGATGGACGCTGGGCGTACGCGCCGTCGACGCTGTCGCGCTGGGTGTCGACCATCAACAAGATGCACGCCCTGGCGGGCCTACCGAAACCCGGTGGGCACGAATCGGTCCGGGACCTGCTGCGCGGCATCCGACGCGACCGGGCCACCCCGCCGGCGCGCCGGACCCCGCTGCTCACCGACGACATCCGCACCATCCTCTCCGCGATGCGCGTCGAGGCGGCCGACGGCGGGTGGGCCGAACGCGTCGCCGAACGTCGCGACGCGGCGCTGCTGCTCATGGGATTGGCCGGGGCGCTGCGCCGCTCGGAGCTCACCGGGCTCGTCGTCTCCGACGTCGTCCCGCACCGCGCCGACGGGCTCTACGTGACGGTCCGCCGGTCCAAGACCGACCGCAGTGCGCGCGGCCGCACGGTCACCCTGCCGTACGGGTCCGATCCGCACACCTGTCCGGTGTGTGCCTATCGACGCTGGCGGGAGGTGCTCGACGCGTGGGACGAGTCCGGACGCGAGGCCGTCGTCGACCTGCTCGGTACCGCCGCGGCCGAACCGGCCGAGCACTGCTGCCGTGGTCTGGCGGCCGGGCGCACGCAGGACGGCGACCGGCCCCTGTTCCGGCCGGTGCACCACAGCGGCGCGGTGGGGACGACCGCGCTGTCGGGGCAGTCCGTGCACTCGATGATCCAGCGCCGCGCCCGCCGCGCCGGATTCAGCGACGACCTCGTCGCCACCCTGGGCGGGCACAGCCTGCGGGCCGGGTTCGTCACCCAGGCGGTGCGCGGCGGCGCGACCACACAGACGATCATGACGCAGACCGGACACGCGGACGAACGGATGGTCGCGCTGTACAGCCGCCACCACGCCGGTCTCGTCGGCAACGCGGTCACCCAACTCGGCCTGTGAACGGATCCGGGTGGATCCGATCCCACTCAGCGACGCCGAACCCACCCGAATCGACGATGGAACCAGCCCAGGCCGTCGCCCGACGCTCGTAGGCTGAGGCGCGACCGACATACGGACAGGAGATCGCGGTGGCACAGACGAAAACGGACGCTCCGACCATCGACGAGTTGCTCACCGAACTCGCTGCACTCGGCGACCCGAAGATCCGCGCGGTGAACGAGAAACACGGCGACGACCACGGCGTGAACCTCAGCGCCCTGCGCGCCGTCGCCAAGCGGGTGAAGACGCAGCACGAGCTCGCGCAGCAACTCTGGGCCACCGGCGACACCGCCGCCCGGCTGCTCGCGCTGCTGATCTGCCGCCCGAAGGCGTTCACCGCCGACGAACTCGACACGATGGTCCGTGAGACCGGCACCCCGAAGGTGCACGACTGGTTCGTGAACTACGTCGTGAAGAAGAACCCGCACGCGGAGGAGCTGCGCGGGCGATGGATGACCGATCCAGATCCGATCGTCGCGAGCGCAGGCTGGGCACTCACCGCCGAGCGTGTCGTCAAGAACGCCGACGGCCTCGACCTGTCCGGCCTGCTCGACATCATCGACGCTCAGATGCGCGACGCCCCCGAACGATTGCAGTGGGCGATGAACACGTGCCTGGCGCAGGTCGGCATCGAACACCCCGACCACCGGGCCCGCGCGCTCGACATCGGCGAACGCCTCGAGGTGCTGAAGGACTATCCGACGTCACCGGGCTGCACGTCACCGTACGCGCCGGCCTGGATCGGCGAGATGGTGCAACGGAAGAACGAGGCGAAGGCCACCCAGCCGTAGCTCACGCCACGTCGAGTGTGCGGATCTGCTGCCGGATCTCGTGCCACCCGGTGGTCCTTCCCGTCAGCAGCCACACCCGGGCGTCGATGTCGTCGCTCACAGGTCCGCGCACCTCACGGATCTCGGTGAAATACGGTTCGAGGTCGAACGGGTCGGCACCGGTGAACAGCACATCGGTGCTCGACTCGTCGGGAAGAGGGAAATAGCCGTACGCGCGGTTGGGCTGTGCGCCGACAGATCCTCGTACGCGCCCGCGGTGCTCGCGGCGATCCGTTCCCCGACGTCGCTGTTGGACATCGGCACCGAGACGGACGGCACGAGCGCGGCGAGCGCCACGCCGATCACCACCCAGCTCGCGGGCGATCAGCGCGACGACCACGACCGCAGCCACCGTCGCCACGATCGCCGGTATCCGCAGCACGAGGACCGACCCGGGCACGACCACCTCGGCGACCCATGCGATCAGCGGCGCGACCGGCGGCTGGTCGGCCGACCCCCAGTCGAGGTGATTGCGGCCCACGGCCAGCATGTACATCTCGTCGAACCAGTATCCGCGGCCACCGGCCACCGCCGTGACCAGGTGTGCGAACGCCACGAGCGCCCGATCACCCCCACCGCGCGGCCTGCGAACGGGATGGATCACCCGCCGCTGCGGTGCTTCGTAATCGACTGTGCGTTCCTGTGCGGTCCTGGCCCAGGGCATTCGCATTCGACTTCCGGTGTCGGATCGTTCCGGTCGGTACCGGGAGTGGGTACCTCCCCGATTGGGTACCGTTCCGAGCGAGGGTACGCGGCAGGCCGGGCCCCGCATGCGCATTCGCGGGAAAGCCCTGGCCGGCGCCGGATATCAGCGACGACGAGGAGAACGATGCAGCTCCCCACCACCGACACCGACTTCGGCACCCTCGACGCGTGGTGGCGGGCCGCGAACTATCTGTCCGTCGGCCAGATCTACCTCATGGACAATCCGCTGCTGCGCGAACCGCTGCGGCCCGAACACATCAAACCGCGGCTGCTCGGACACTGGGGCACCACACCGGGATTGAACTTCGTCTACGCGCACCTCAACCGCGCCATCACCACCCGCGACCTGGACATGATGTACGTCATGGGTCCCGGTCACGGCGGACCCGGACCGGTGGCCGCGGCGTGGCTCGAAGGCACCTACAGCGAGGTCTACCCGGATATCTCCCGCGACGAGGACGGCATGCGGCGCCTGTTCCGCCAGTTCTCGTTCCCCGGCGGCATTCCCAGCCACGTCGCCCCCGAGACCCCCGGATCGATCCACGAGGGCGGTGAACTCGGCTACTCCCTCTCGCATGCCTACGGCGCCGCCTTCGACAATCCCGATCTGATCGTCGCCGCGATCGTCGGCGACGGCGAAGCCGAAACGGGGCCGCTGGCCGCGAGCTGGCATTCGACGAAATTCGTCGACCCGCGCCGCGACGGCGCGGTACTGCCGATCCTGCACCTCAACGGTTTCAAGATCGCCAACCCGACGGTGCTCGCGCGCATCGGCGAGGACGAACTGATCTCGCTGCTGCGTGGCTACGGGCACGAACCGATCGTCGTCGCCGGCGACCATCCCGCCGACATGCATCGGCGCTTCGCCGCCGCCCTCGACGCGGCGCTCGACCGCATCTCCGAGATCCAGCAGACCGCCCGCAGCTCAGGAAACGCGACCCGCCCGGCGTGGCCGATGATCGTGCTCCGGTCCCCGAAGGGCTGGACCGGCCCGGTGGAGGTCGACGACGCCCCGGTCGAGGGCACGTGGCGCGCCCACCAGGTGCCGATCGGTGATCCGCGCAGGAACGACGAGCACCGCCACCTCCTCGAGGAGTGGCTGCGCAGCTACCGGCCGAAGGAGTTGTTCGACGACGACGGCGTTCCCGTCGCGGCCCTGCGCGACCTCGCGCCCCGTGGCACCCGGCGGATGAGCGCCAACCCGCACGCCAACGGGGGAGCGGTTCTGCGGGATCTGATCCTGCCCGACTTCCGCGACTACGCCGTCGACGTTCCCGAACCGGCCACCGCCACCGGCGAGGCCACCCGCATCCTCGGCACCTTCCTGCGCGACGTCATGCGGCGCAACGCCACGAACTTCCGGATGTTCGCGCCCGACGAGAACAACTCCAACCGCCTCGACGCGGTCCTCGACGCCACCGACCGCACCTGGAACGCGCGCATCGAGCCGGGTGACGACCGGGTCGCCCCCGACGGCCGCGTCATGGAGATCCTGTCCGAACACACCTGCCAGGGTTGGCTCGAGGGGTATCTGCTCACCGGCCGGCACGGATTGTTCTCCAGCTACGAGGCTTTCGCGCACCTGGTCGACTCGATGGTGAACCAGCACGCCAAATGGCTGCTCACCACGAACCGGATCCGCTGGCGCCGCCCCATCCCGTCGCTGAACTACCTGCTCACCTCCCACGTGTGGCGGCAGGACCACAACGGCTTCTCGCACCAGGATCCCGGATTCATCGACCACGTCGTCAACAAGAAACCCGAGGTCGTGCGCGTATACCTGCCGCCGGACGCCAACACCCTGCTTTCGGTGGCCGATCATTGCTTGCGCACCCGCCAGTACATCAACGTGATCGTCGCCGGGAAGCAACCGGCCGTACAGTTCCTCGATATCGACGACGCGATGACCCACTGCCGCAAGGGCATCGGGATCTGGCAGTGGGCCTCGACCGACCGCGACGTCGAACCGGATGTGGTGCTCGCCTGCGCCGGCGACATCCCCACGATGGAAACCCTCGCAGCCGTCGACATCCTGCACCGCCGCTTCCCCGACCTGCGGATCCGGGTGGTCAACGTCGTCGACCTCATGCGGCTGCAGGACGACCGGGCGCACCCGCACGGGCTGCCGGGCGCGCACTTCGACGCGCTGTTCACCACCGACAAGCCGGTGGTCTTCGCCTACCACGGCTATCCGTGGCTGATCCACCGTCTCGTCTACCGGCGCACCAACCACGAGAACTTCCACGTCCACGGCTACATCGAGGAGGGCACGACCACCACACCGTTCGACATGTGCGTGCTCAACCGCATCGACCGCTACCACCTCGCGCTCGACGTCCTCGACCGCGTCGAGCGGATCCGGCCGATCGCCGGGCACGCCCGCGAGGAACTCGAGAACATCCTCGCCGAACACACCCGCTACGTGCGTACCCACGGCGAGGACATGCCGGTGATCACCGACTGGCACTGGCAGGGCGTCGGAATAGACTGAGCGTCAAACCGATCCGCGGCGGGCCAGTCGCCCGGCGGTGAAGGCGTCGACGTCGACCTCGTCGAGGGAGGTCACCACCAGATCGGCGCCCGCGTCCTCGAGGTCGGCGGCGTCGTCGAAACGGGCGACACCGAGCGCCCACATGCCGCCGGCCTTCGCCGCCCGGATCCCGCTGATCGCGTCCTCGACGACCACGCACGCCTGGGCGGGCACCTCGAGTTCGTCGGCGGCGGTGAGGAACAGTTCCGGGTCGGGTTTGCCGTGGGCGACCGGGCGGCCGGACAGATCCGCGTCGAACCGGTCGAGCAGCGCCTCGCCAGGACGGTCGTGGGCGGGGACCGCCCGCAGGAACAGCCCGGCATTCTTCGACGAGGACGCCGCGGCCACCGCGATCCCCGCCGCCTGCACCGCCGCGACGAAGCGCACCCCGTCGTCGTAGGCGCGGAACCGGCGCTCGTCGATCAACCGCAGCAACCGGGCCTGCTTGCGCTGGGCGTAGTCCACCGCGCGGCGCTCGGCGTCGGGCACCGCGAAGTACTCGAGCGCGGCGCGGGCGCCGTCCATCCGCGGCCGACCCGACAGCACCTGCCGGTACACCGCCGCGGTGAACGCGTCGTCGGTCCAGGAGGTCTCGGGTTGCAGGTCGCGCCAGTCGCCGGTCATCAACTCCGCCAGCGCTTCCCGCCACGCCGTCTCGTGCGGTGAATCGACGAGCACCCCGTCGACGTCGAAGATCACCGCACGGAACCGCGACTGCGTCTCGGCCACGATGCCCTCCTCGCGGTCAGGCAGGGACGGCGTCGAGCCGGAACTCGTGCGACTCGCCGGCGCCGAGCTCGACGAGTTCGCCGTCCACCGCGACCTGCACCGGCACCCGGAAGCCCTCGGTCTCGGCGCGCACCGACAGCTTGTCGCCGTCGATCCGCACCCGCAGGGGAGTGCCGCGGTACCGCATGGAGAACGACACCCCGTCGAGGTGTGAGACCAGCTTGGGCCGGAAGACGAGCACGTCGCCGTACGCGCGGGCACCGACGTAGTAGCGCTGCACCAGATCGAGGGTGCCGCCCATGACCCCCATGTGGATGCCCTCCTTGGTGGTGCCGCCCTGCAGGTCGCTGACGTCGCTCTCGAGCGCGAGCTTGAACCGCAGCCACGACGACTGCGGATCGAAGGTGGCGAGCACACCGGCGAACGTCACGTGACTGAGCGTCGACCCGTGCGAGGTGCGCTGGTCGTAGTAGTCGACGGTGCGGCGCACGAGGTCGCGATCGAACGGATAGCCGAGCTGTTCGAACACCTGCCGCAGCTCGGCGTCGTCGAACAGGAAGAACAGCATCACCGTGTCGGCCTGCTTGGCCACCTTGTAGGCATCCGGGTCGCGGCCCTCGGCGCGCAGGATGCGGTCCATCCGACCGATGTTGCCGTACTTCGTGCGGTAGTGCTCCCAGTCGAGTTCCTCGAGATCCTCGTAGCCCTCGAACTGGCTGATCACCCCGTCGTGGTAGGGCACGAACATTCTCCGGCTCATCTCCGACCAGGTGCGCAGTTCCTCGTCGGTGACCCGCAACCGGGCCCGCAGGGCCGTGCGCCGGCTCTTCGACAACACCTCGAAGACGTCCAGGGCGCGCGCCGCGATCCACGCGACCATCACGTTGGTGTACGCGTTGTTGCGCAGACCGCCCTCGGTGGCTCCCGGATACCGCTCGTGGAATTCGTCCGGGCCCATCACGCCGTGGATCTCGTAGCGGTCCCGGTCGGGGTTGTAGTGCGCGATCGACGCCCAGAACCGCGCGATCTCGAGCATCATCTCGGCGCCGTAGTCGGCGAGGAAGTCGACGTCGTCGGTGGCCTGGTAGTAGTGCCACACGTTGTAGAAGATCGCGGCGCTGACGTGACGCTGGTTCCGGCTCAAGTCCGGATCCCATTGCCCCGACATCGGATTGAGATGCACCGTCTGGGTCTCCTCCGTGCCGTCGCTGCCGCTCTGCCAGGGGAACATCGCGCCGCGGTAACCGGCCTCGCTCGCCGCGGCCTGCGCCTCGCCCAACCGGCGGTAACGGTAGAGGATCAGTCCCTTGGTGATCTCGGGGACCCGCATGTTCAGGAAGGGATAGACGAACATCTCGTCCCAGAACACGTGCCCGCGATAAGCCTCGCCGTTGAGTCCGCGCGCCGGCACTCCCGCGTCGAGGCGCGCGGTGTGCCGTGAGCAGACCTGCAGCACGTGCGAGACGTGCAGACGCAACAGCAACTGCGCGCGCGGCTCCCGCGGCAGCCGGATGTCGCAGATGTCCCACAACTCGTCCCAGGCCGCGACGTGCTCGTCGTACGCCTCGGCGAAATTCGGATAGCGCAACACGTGCCGGCCCGCCGACGCGAGGGGCTCGGTGATCGCGTCGTCGCGGGAGGTGAACATCGCCACCATCTTCTCGATGCGTACCGTCGAGCCCTCGGCGATGTCGAAGGAGAGGACCTGCTGGATGTAGTCCTCCATCTGGTACAGATCGCGGTCGACGAGCATCGCCCCGCACGAGCCCTCCCGGAACACCCGGGTGCGGGCGGCCTGGGCGATGTAGGTGTCGGACTGGCGGATCTGCACCTTCAGCGCGATCGTCTCGGGGCCGTAGGTGCGCGGCGAGACCGGATCGAGGTGCCGTGCCTCGAGATCGCGGTAGCGGGCCACGGCGCGGTTGGAGACCCGGCCGTCGAGGGCGGTGACGATCTCGACCCGCCCCGACCAGTTCTCCGGGGTCAGCGACCATTCGAGCGCCCCCTGGTTCGGATGCTCCATGCTCACGAACCGCCTGCTGCACAGCGACGTCTCGCGGCCGTGCCGATCCCGGAACCGCAGTTCGCGGACCACGGTGGCGGTGCGGATGTCGTAGACGTGCCGGTAGTCGAGGATCTCCACCTGTGCCAGGCGGATCGCCTCGCCGCCGTCGATGCGCAGCTTCAGCACGAGCCAGTTCGGGAGGTTGACCAGATCCTCGTTCAGGACCGGGCTGCCACCCATGATGGTGGTCTCGCGGTTGTAGCAACGATGCGCGTAGGTCCCCGGATAATGGACCTCGCCCATGTCTTCCCACTCGGCGGTGCCGCGTGAACAGAAG
Source organism: Rhodococcus sp. Chr-9 (assembly GCF_000801125.1). Taxonomy (NCBI): domain Bacteria; kingdom Bacillati; phylum Actinomycetota; class Actinomycetes; order Mycobacteriales; family Nocardiaceae; genus Rhodococcus; species Rhodococcus sp. Chr-9. The sequence continues at coordinate 26,682 of NZ_JTIZ01000104.1, read as the reverse complement.
TAGCCGTTGCCCGTCGAGGTCAGGGCTTCGCGCAGGGGTTCGTCGTCTGGATCGAAACCGTCGTAGTCGAGGGTGAACTCCGGGTCGTACACGCGAACCTCCTGGCGGGTCGTACTCGACACGAACTGTCCGGCGGTGCTGTCACCCGGCGGCGCTGTCATCTACCCAGGGCCGACAGGAAACGTTCGACGTCGTCGACCGACGCGAGGACGAACTCGGCGTCGGTGCGGCGTCCGGCCATCTCCGGGTCGTCGGGGCTGCCGACGAGGATCCCGATGCCGCGACCCCGCAACGCCCGGAAGGCGTCCTCGTCGGTGATGTCGTCGCCGAGATAGAGCGGCACGACGTCGTCGGAGGCGAGACCGAGGACCTCGATCAGGTGCAGAACCGCCTTGCCTTTGTTCCAGTCCACGGCCGGTTTGAGTTCGTAGACCATCTTTCCCGGCACCACGGCGAGCCGGTCGGGGTTCTCCTGCAACAGCGTCTCGACGATCGCACCCACCCGGTCGTGCACCTCGGGGGAGGCCTGCCGGTAGTGCACGGCAACCGACGCGCGCTTCGGTTCGATGCCGACACCGTCGAGACCGTCCAGGCGGGTGCGCAGGGTCTCGGTGGTCTCGGTGATCAGATCGGTGAAGTCGGTGAGGACGTCGTGGGCGATCTGCCCGTGGGTGGGGCTCCAGATGTCGAAACCGTGGCTGCCGGCGACGACGAGATCGTCGACCCCCATGAGCTGCTGGACGACGTCGCGGTCGCGGCCGGTGACGATGCACACCGACACGCGGTCGGCGAGTTCACGGACGGTGCGGCGCATGGCATCCGACCACACCGCGTCCTCGGGACGGGCGACGATCGGGGTGAGCACACCGTCGTAGTCGAGGAAGACCGCGGGCCGGCGGCCCGCGAGACGATCGGACAGAGCGGCGCCGTCGAGTGCCGACGGTAGGTCCTCCACGGTGCGCGGCGCGGTCATCTGATCGGTACTCCTGTCGTCGCGGCGACCCGTCATGGTTCGCACCGTACACAAAGATCGAAAGGCTCGGCCGTGGATCCGGGGAGGGGGATCGGCCGGATGCAGCGGTCAGCGGACCGGGCGTCGCCAGTGCTCGTCCGCGGTGAGCCGGGAGCGGACGTGTTCGGCGGCATCGTCGTTGCGGAACGGGCCGGCCAGCAGGTCGGCGTAGACGTGTGAGACGGCGGCATGGCGCAGTCCGCCGCGACGGTCCATCCGTTCGAAGATCACCGGCGACCAGGGGATCGCCACCACGACGTCGCCGCCGTGCTCGACCGGGCGCAGGCCGAGACTGTCGGCGAAGTCGTCGGGGTCGTCGGCGTAGACCTCGAGCAGCGTCGGGGCCGCGTAGTCGGTGGCGCCGACGCCGGTGAGCGCGTAGGGGATGTCGATGCGTTCGGCCAGTCGCGCGCGGGTCGCGGTGACGCCCTCGGGGGCGGTGAACCGGCGGACCGCGCACACCTTCCGCTCGGCGGCCCAGGCCCGCAGCATCGGTTCCCAGCGCACCTCGACGATCGGGCCGCGCGGGACCCGGCGCACGAGCTCACGTTCGACGAGCACCTCGACGACGCGGTAGGTCGCGCCGGTGGACGCGCCGGACAGCTTGATCAGTTCCGGGACGGAGATCTCCCCGACGTGATCGGCGAGTGCGCGCACCACGCGGTCGGACGGTTCGCCGGTGAGCACCCCGGACGGGCGGCCCGGGCCGCGCCACGGGTCGGCGTCGGCGCCGCGGTCGCGGACCCACACCGCCGGGCGGTCGGCGACGAGCGAGAGGTTGCCGGTCGCGTCGGCGTAGGAGATGCCGTGCCGGTCGAGCTGGCGGCGCACCGGATCGGACAGATAGTGGGCGCACACGAAGCCGCGGTCGGAGTCGGACAGGTCGGCGGCGATGCGCGCGACGTCGCCGGAGAGCACACCTCGGGAGGCGACCACGGAGAAGGACACGGTGTCGCCGTCGGGGGCGGAGACGAGCATCCGGGTGGGTGCCTCGGGGGAGCGGGGGCGGTCGCTCGACAGCGACCAGCCGAGCGGCAGGCACGCCTCGAGTCGGGCGGTGGCGCGACGGTAGATGTCGATGTACCGCTCGGGGCGGGGACCGATGGTGTTCTCGGGGGCGGGAGCCGACTGTGTCACATCCACCACCGTAGTCACTCTGTGCATGACGGAAAAGAGAAATAATCGAAATCCCATAGGGCGGAACAGCCCCTCTCCCGCACCGCAAACTATGACGCGGCATGCGCTAGTTTCGTGACCATGACCGACATCACCGGGCGCATCGCGTTCGTTCAGGCGACCTGGCACCGCACCATCGTCGACCAGGCACGTACAGGCTTCACCGAGGAGATCACCCGCCTCGGCGTCTCGCAGGACGCCCTGGACTTCTTCGAGGTCCCCGGCGCCTTCGAGATCCCGCTGCACGCCAAGCGACTGGCGAAGACCGGACGCTACGACGCGATCGTCGCGGCCGGGCTGGTCGTCGACGGCGGCATCTACCGGCACGACTTCGTCGCCACCGCGGTGATCGACGGCCTGATGCGCGTCCAGCTCGACACCGATGTGCCGGTCTTCTCCGTCGTGCTCACCCCGCACAACTTCCACGAGCACGACGAGCACGTCGAGTACTTCACGCGGCACTTCGTCAAGAAGGGCGCCGAGGCGGCTCGCGCCGTCGACGCCACGGTGCGCTCGCTGCGCGCGCTGCCGACCGGAGACTGAGCCCCGGTCGGCAGCGCGCGTCGGATCAGCGTGCGCTGCCGGAGGGATTCTTCGCCGCCGAGTCCTCGCCGGCCGCTGCCTGGTTCGGAGCCTCGGTGCGCCGACGGTAGGCCGCCCGCGCGGTCTCGTCGGTGTTCAGTGCCAGCGACTGCAGACCGAATGCCGCGGTGATGCGGTGACGGGTCGCTTCCGGCACCGCCTTCCGCGCTCCGAGGATCGCGCCCGCCGTGCGGGGCACGTACCGCAGGCCGGGACGAGCCGTCGCGATCACCTGCACGATCGCGGCGGCGACCTCGTCCGGGCCGATCACGGCGTGCTCGGTCGCGGAGTACACCGTGAGGCCGGGGGCGCCTTCGATGCCCACGACGGAGCCGAGATTGACGATGTGTCCGTAGCCCTGTTCGGTGAACCGCGCCGCGGCCGGCTTCGAACCGAGGATCACACCGCGGACGTTGATGTCGATCTGCCGGTCGGTGACCGAGTCGGTCTCCTCGAGGAACGCGCCGGTGGGCATGATACCGGCGTTGTTGACGAGCACGTCGATCCCGCCGAACTCCATGTGGGCCAGGCTGAGGAATTCGTCGAAGGACCCTCGGTCGGTGACGTCCAGAGGCCACCGGAACACCGTGGTGCCGAAGCGCGCATCGATCCGGGCGGCGGTGCACGGGATCTTCGGTTACGCCCTGATGAGCTGTGCGACGGTGCGCGACGGCATCGAGGTGGGCACCCGTTTCTTCGATCTCACCTTCGCCTTCTCGCGCGCCGCCCTGGAGTATGCGGGCGACGAAGTCCGCTTCTGCCTCGACGACCGGCACGTGCCGGCGCAGCTGCGGGGCTTCCTGCTGGAGCGCGACGTCCCGGGGATTCTCGCCCATTGGGGTGCGCTGTGGGGGCAGCCGTCCGAGATCCGTCGCATCGAGGTGGCCGAATCGCTCGGTGAGCGGATCGCGCCGGTGTTTCGCGACCGGGGGTTCCTGGTGAAGACGACGGCGTCGACGCATGCGGTGGTAGTGGACGCGCGGGCGTTGGACCGGCCCATGCCGACCACGAGCCCGGAGGCCGCCGCCGTACTGCTGCGGGAGTGCGCGGAACTGCTGCAGCGCAGACAGAACCACGGCGAGCTCGGCGCCCGCGTGCGGGAAGTGCTGCTGCGCCGGGCCGCGGAGGGCCCCACGCAGGACCAGGTGGCCGAGACGCTGGGGGAGGAGGGGGGCCTCGTACCGGGCGATCGTGGCCGAGACGCTGGGGGACGATGGCGGGGGAGCTGCTGGATGCGGGCCTGCCGGTGGAGAGGGTGGACGCCGGGTGGGCGAGGACGGGAGAGACGCTCGGTCTGAGGCGACTGCGGGACCGGTTCGAGAGCTTTTAGAGATATTCTGAACAATACGGAAATCATAGAAAAACAGAACCAATCCTCCTTCAGGACCTACTCACCACACAGCGGGGCACCAACTACCAACCACCAAACCTGCCAAGAGAACGTGGGTGTCAGCGGCTCGATGCCTCAGGGCGTCGAGTCATGGCCAGGGGAACGAGCACACCGAGCAGCGCGGCAGGCAGCAGGAACGCGAGGACCGGGTCGGCGCCGTACACCGGCGTCAGCAGGAGAGGGGAGAAGGCCGCACCGCCGAAGCGGAAGGCCTGCACGACGGACACCGCGCCACCGCAGTTGCCGCCCGGCCCACCGAGCACCGCGGCGTTGACCCCGACGAGGATGAACTGCGAAGCGATACCTGCCAGGAACCACGCGACGCCGAGCACGACGAGCCACGGGACGGTACCGACGACCACGACCAGCGCTGCGCCGCTCACCGCGCCGATGAGCACGATCGCGCGGGCACCGACGCGGTCGATGAGCATCCCGACCGGCCGGGAACTGAGGATGCCGGCGAGTCCGAACACGGTGAGTACCACGCCGCGTTCGGACGGGGACAACCCGAAGTCGTCCTCGACCCGGAAGGCGAGGAGGAATCCGAGTCCGCCGAGCGCACCCCAACCGAGCAATGCGACCAGCCCGATACGCAGGACGCGCGGGGTCAGCGCGTCGCGCAGTCGGACCCGAGTGGTACCGGACGGGTCGTCGCGCACCGATTCGGGCAGGCCGGCGAGCGCCAGGAGCAGCGCGGCGCCGGCAAGCACGACGAACGCCCATCTCCAGCTCACCTCGGCGGCGAGACCGCCGATCAGTGGGGCGACGGTTTGGCCGGCGGCCTGCATCGCCCCGAACAATCCGAGAGCGCGGCCGAGCCTGTCCTTCGGGGTGATAACGGCCAGCGCCGCGAGCAGCAGCGGAGTGGTGAACGCGTTGGCCGCGCCCTGCAGCATGCGGGTGCCGATGAGCACCGAGAAGGTCGGCGCCAGCGCCGCGGCGATCGAGACCGCCGCGTAGACGAGATAGGCGGTGCGCACGGTGCGGACGCGTCCCCACCGTGCGCCGAGCGTGCCGGAGAACAGCATCGCGGCGGCGAACACACCGAGATAGGCGGTGACCGTCGTCGCGGCTGTGCCGGTGGACACACCGGTGTCGGCGCCGATCTCCGGCAGCATCGACACGACGACACTGCCGCCGAAGGGACCGAGGAAGCCGCCCGCGTACAGCGCCGTGCGCTGCAGCGGTTCGCGCAGATCCCTCACTTGTTGAAGCCGCCGGGGCCCCGTCGCCGCAGATAGCGTTCGAACTCGGCGGCGAGGGCGTCGCCGTCGATCTTGGCGATGACCTCGGAGATGTCCTCCTCGGCCTCGGCGTCGCCGCGCTCCTCGAGGGTGCGCACGTACTCGGCGATCTCCTCGTCGTCCTCGATCATGTCGGTGACGGTCTGTTCCCACTCCTCGGCGAGGAGGGGGAGTTCGCCAAGGGGCACCTCGAGGTCGAGGACGTCCTCGACGCGGCGCAGCAGCGCCACGGTGGCCTTGGGGTTCGGCGGGTTGGACACATAGTGGGGGATCGCCGCCCAGAACGACACCGCGGGGATGCCCGCGCGGACGAAGGCGTCCTGCAGCACGCCGGTGATCCCGGTGGGTCCTTCGTAGCGGGAGGTCTGCAGCTTGAAGCGTTCGGCGGCCTCGGAGCTGTAGGCGGTGCCGGTCACCGGGACCGGGCGGGTGTGCGGGGTGTCGGCGAGTAGTGCGCCGAGCAGGACGACGGTGTGGACCTCGAACTCGTCGACGAGTTCGATGATGGCGTCGCAGAAGCTGCGCCAGCGCATGCTCGGCTCGATGCCGTGCAGGAGGACGATGTCGCGGTCGCTGCCGGGCGGGGAGCACAGCGACAGCCGGGTGGTGGGCCAGTCGATCTCGCGGGTGACCCCGTCGACGAGCCGCACCTGCGGCCGGTTGACCTGGTAGTCGTAGTACTCCTCGGAGTCCAGCTCCGCGAACGGCTCGGCGTCCCAGATCAACTCGAGGTGTTCGACGGCGCCGCTGGCGGCGTCGCCGGCGTCGTTCCACCCTTCGAAGGCGGCGACGAGCACCGGATCGCGCAGGACGGGGACGTCCTGGTCCGGGGTCTCGGGAAACTCTGGTGTACTCACTCGTCCAGCCTACGACCCGGCCCGATCCGGGCGCCCACTAGTCTGAAGGGCATGTCCACCCCACTTCATTCTGTCCTGCTCGATGCGCTGAGCCAGCGCGTTGTCATCGGAGACGGGGCGATGGGCACCATGTTGCAGGCCGCGGATCTGTCGCTCGACGACTTCCGCGGTTTGGAGGGGTGCAACGAGATCCTCAACGAATCTCGTCCCGATGTGATCCGGGGGATCCACCGGGCGTACTTCGAGGCCGGCGCCGATGTCGTCTCGACGAACACCTTCGGCTGCAACCTGCCCAACCTCGCCGACTACGACATCGCCGACCGCATCCGTGAGCTGTCCGAGCTCGGTACCCGCCTCGCCCGCGAGGTCGCCGACGAGATGGGTCCCGGCGCCGACGGCATGGCCCGGATGGTGATCGGGTCGATGGGTCCGGGTACGAAGCTGCCCACCCTCGGCCACGCGCCGTTCGCTGCGCTGCGCGACGCCTACGGTGAGGCGGCGCTGGGCATGCTCGACGGTGGTGCCGACGCGATCCTGGTGGAGACCTGTCAGGACCTGTTGCAGGCGAAGGCCGCGATCATCGGTAGCAAGCGGGCGATGGAGCAGGCCGGTCGCCGGATCCCGATCGTTACCCACGTGACAGTGGAGACCACCGGCACGATGCTGCTCGGTTCCGAGATCGGTGCCGCGCTGACCGCCCTCGAGCCGCTCGGCATCGACCTGATCGGGTTGAACTGCGCGACCGGTCCGGCGGAGATGAGCGAGCACCTGCGGTATCTGTCGCAGCACGCGACGATCCCGGTGTCGGTGATGCCGAATGCGGGTCTGCCGGTGCTGGGCGCGAACGGCGCCGAGTACCCGCTGCAGCCGGAGGAGCTCGCCGAGGCCCTGGCAGGTTTCGTCTCCGAGTACGGGTTGACCTTCGTCGGTGGCTGCTGCGGCACCACCCCCGAGCACATCCGGCAGGTTGCGGCGGCGGTGCGGGGGGTGCAGCCGGCGCCGCGCGCCGCGCAGCCGGAGCCGGGTGTGTCGTCGCTGTATACCTCGGTGCCGTTCGAGCAGGACGCGTCGATCCTGATGATCGGTGAGCGGACCAACACGAACGGGTCGAAGGCGTTCCGGGAGGCGATGCTCGCCGCGGACTGGCAGAAGTGCCTGGACATCGCGAAGGATCAGATCCGCGACGGTGCGCACATGCTTGATCTGAACGTCGACTATGTCGGGCGTGACGGGGCGGCGGACATGGCGGAGCTGGCGTCGCGGTTCGCGACGTCGTCGACGTTGCCGATCATGATCGACTCGACGGAGCCGGACGTGATCAAGGCGGGTCTCGAGCATCTCGGTGGTCGGTGTGCGGTGAACTCGGTGAACTACGAGGACGGCGACGGTCCGGGTTCGCGGTTCGAGCGGATCATGGAGCACGTCGTCGAGCACGGCGCGGCGGTGGTCGCGTTGACGATCGACGAGGAGGGCCAGGCCCGCACCGCCGAGCACAAGGTGCGCATCGCCGAGCGGTTGATCGCGGATCTGACCGGTCGGTGGGGGTTGTCGCCGCAGGACATCATCGTCGATGCGTTGACCTTCCCGATCTCGACGGGTCAGGAGGAGGTGCGGCGCGATGCGATCGAGACGATCGAGGCGATCCGCCGCCTCCACGAGGCGCATCCGGAGGTGCACTTCACGCTGGGCATCTCGAATGTGTCGTTCGGTCTGAATCCGGCGGCGCGGCAGGTGTTGAACTCGGTGTTCCTGAACGAGTGCACCGCGGCGGGTCTGGATACGGCGATCGTGCACGCGTCGAAGATTCTGCCGATGGCGCGGATCCCGGAGGAACAGCGGCAGGTCGCGCTGGATCTGGTGTACGACCGGCGCAGCGAGGGTTACGACCCGCTGCAGAAGCTGATGGAGCTGTTCGAGGGGGTGTCGGCGGCGTCGGCACGCGAGTCGCGGGCGCAGGAGCTGGCGGCGTTGCCGCTGTTCGAGCGGCTCGAGCGGCGCATCGTCGACGGCGAGCGCAACGGTCTCGAGGACGATCTGACCGAGGCGATGAGGACCACCCCGCCGCTGGCGATCATCAACGACACGCTGCTGTCGGGCATGAAGACTGTCGGTGAGCTGTTCGGGTCGGGTCAGATGCAGTTGCCGTTCGTGCTGCAGTCCGCCGAAGTGATGAAGACCGCGGTGGCGTTCCTCGAGCCGCACATGGAGTCGACGGGCGACGAGGGCAAGGGCCGGATCGTGCTGGCGACGGTCAAGGGCGATGTGCACGACATCGGCAAGAACCTCGTGGACATCATCCTGTCGAACAACGGCTACGAGGTGGTCAACCTCGGCATCAAGCAGCCGATCGCGACGATCCTCGACGCGGCGGTGGACAAGCGCGCCGATGTGATCGGCATGTCGGGTCTGCTGGTGAAGTCGACGGTGGTGATGAAGGAGAACCTCGAGGAGCTCAACTCCCGCGGGGTCGCGGAGCAGTTCCCGGTGTTGCTCGGTGGTGCGGCGCTGACCCGCAGTTACGTCGAGAACGATCTGGCGGAGGTCTACGAGGGCAAGGTGTCCTACGCGCGCGATGCGTTCGAGGGTCTGTCGCTGATGGACCGGGTCATGGCCGAGAAGCGCGGTGAGGGTCCGGCGCCGGACAGTCCGGAGGCGATCGAGGCCGCCCGCAAGGCCGCCGAGCGCAAGGAGCGGCACGAGCGCAGCAAGCGGATCGCGGAGAAGCGCAAGGCCGCGGAAACGCCGGCGGAGATCCCCGAGCGCAGTGATGTCGCGAAGGATCTGCCGGTGCCGACGCCGCCGTTCTGGGGCACCCGGGTGATCAAGGGCATCCCGCTGGCCGACTATGCGGCGCTGGTCGACGAGCGTGCGCTGTTCCTGGGGCAGTGGGGCCTGCGCGGGCAGCGCGGTGGCGACGGCCCGAGCTACGAGGAGCTCGTGGAGACCGAGGGCCGGCCGCGGTTGCGGTACTGGCTGGACCGGTTGGCGACCGAGGGCATCCTGCAGCACGCGGCGGTGGTGTACGGCTACTTCCCGGCGGTGTCCGAGGGTGACGACGTGGTGGTGCTGACCGAGCCGCGCCCGGATGCTCCCGAGCGTTACCGGTTCACCTTCCCGCGGCAGCAGCGTTCGCGGTTCCTGTGCATCGCCGATTTCGTGCGGTCGCGGGAGGATGCGCTCGCGTCGGGCCAGGTGGATGTGTGGCCGTTCCAGTTGGTGACGATGGGGCAGCCGATCGCGGACTTCGCGAACGAGTTGTTCGCGTCGAATTCGTACCGCGACTATCTCGAGGTGCACGGCATCGGTGTGCAGCTGACCGAGGCGCTGGCCGAGTACTGGCATCGGCGGGTGCGGCAGGAGCTGGCGTTCGCCGAGGGCGGCACGGCCGCGGACGAGGATCCGGAGGAGGTCGCGGAGTACTTCAAGCTTGCCTACCGCGGTGCCCGGTTCGCGTTCGGTTACGGCGCGTGCCCGAATCTCGAGGACCGCATCAAACTGGTCGAGCTGCTCGAACCCGAGCGGATCGGGGTGGAGCTGTCGGAGGAGCTGCAGTTGCATCCCGAGCAGTCCACCGATGCGTTCGTGCTGCACCACCCGGAGGCGAAGTATTTCAATGTCTGATCGGGTGGAGGCGCCGCTCGCGGTGCAGACCGGTGCGCTGCGGGCGGTGCTGTGGGACATGGACGGCACCCTGCTCGAATCGGAACGCTTGTGGGACATCGGGATGCACGAGTTGTCGTTGCATCTCGGTGGGCCGATGAGCGACGAGACCCGCATCTCCACGATCGGGGGGCCGATGGATCTGGCGGTGCTGCGCACCTTCGCCGGGTTGGGTCTGGAACCGACCCCGGACGAGGCGGCGGCTGCGGCGGCGTGGCTGACCGACTACATGGGCCGGTTGTTCGCCGACGGGCTCACGTGGCGGCCCGGCGCGCAGGCCGCGCTGCGCACCGTCCGCGAGGCGGGACTGGGGTCGGTGCTGGTGACCAACACCGAGCGGGCGTTGTGTGAGGTGGCCCTCGCGACCCTGGGCCGTGAGCATTTCGATCATTCGGTGTGTGGCGACGAGGTGCCGGCCGGCAAACCCGATCCGGCGCCCTACCGTCGGGCTGCGGAGTTGCTCGGTCTGGATCCGGCGCAGTGTCTGGCGGTGGAGGATTCTCCGACCGGGGCGGCCGCGGCGGATGCGGCCGGGTGCACGGTGCTGGTGGTGCCGTCACTGGTGGATGTGCCCGGCTCGGAGCGGCGGGTGTTCCGGTCCACGCTCGCGGGGTTGAGCGCCGAGGATCTGCACGAGCTGCACGGTGCGGGGGTGCCCTGAGGTGGCGGTCCCGAAGATCGTGCTGTTCTACAAGTTCACCCCGTTGCCCGACCCGGAGGCGATCCGGTTGTGGCAGCACACCCTCGCGTCGTCGCTGGGGTTGACCGGGCGGATTCTCATCTCGGAGCACGGCATCAACGGCACCGTCGGCGGTGACATCGCCGACGTGAAGAAGTACGTGCGTGGCTTGCGCGGTTATGCGGCCTTCAAGGACACCGATATCAAGTGGTCCGACGGCACCGGCGACGACTTTCCGCGGCTGTCGGTGAAGGTACGTCCGGAGATCGTGACGTTCGGGGTGCCCGACGAGGTGAAGGTCGACGAGAACGGCATCGTCGACGGCGGCACCCATCTGTCGCCGCACGGCGTGCACGAGCTGGTCGCCGAGCGCGGCGACGAGGTGGTGTTCTTCGACGGCCGCAACCGCTTCGAGGCGCAGATCGGCCGGTTCCGGGATGCGATCGTGCCGGATGTCGCCACGACCCGCGATTTCGTCGCCGAGCTCGACAGCGGACGCTACGACCATCTCAAGAACCGCCCGGTGGTCACCTACTGCACCGGTGGGGTGCGCTGTGAGGTGCTGTCGGCGTTGATGCGCAATCGCGGGTTCGAAGAGGTCTACCAGCTCGACGGTGGCATCGTCCGCTACGGCGAGACCTTCGGAGACGAGGGCCTGTGGGAGGGTTCGCTGTACGTCTTCGACGGGCGGATGAACGTCGAGTTCAGCGCCGAGGCGCCGGTGATCGGCCGCTGCACCCTGTGCGGGACGCCGACCTCGCGGTACCGGAATCATCCGGATCTCCACGGCCGGAAGTTGACTCTGGTGTGCGAGGGCTGCGTCCCGGACCTCGTGGAGGCGTAGACCGGTGCGTGCTGCACCGCTGCCGGTGCGCGACGGGCTCGGCCCCGACCGCATCCGGATGCCCGCCGATGCCGACGCGGCCACGATCGTCGAGTTCCTGCAGGCCGGCCACCCCGAGGAGGACTGGGCGGCGCACATGGGGGCGGGAGAGTTGGTCGACGAGCACGGCCGCCGCGTCGATGCGTGCACGCCGTATCAGCCGACGCGGTTCGTGTACTTCTACCGCGATCCGCCGCCGGAGGTGCCGGTGCCGTTCCCGGTGCGCGTGTTGCATCGGGAGGACGGTCTCGTGGTGGTGGACAAGCCGCATTTCCTGGCGACGATCCCGCGCGGAGCGCACATCCGCGAGTCGGTGGTGGTGCGGTTGCGGCGCGAGCTGGAGTTGCCGCATCTGGTGCCGGTGCACCGGCTCGACCGGATGACCGCCGGGGTGCTGCTGTGCACGACGGATCCGGCATGGCGGCGGCCCTATCAGGAGCTGTTCGAGCGTCAGCGGGTGCGCAAGGTGTACGAGGCGGTCGCCGGTTATCGGTCCGACCTGTCGTTCCCGCAGGTGGTGCGCACGCGGATCGTCAAGCGGCACGGGGAGCCGACGGCCGAGCAGTTCGCCGACGAACCGAATTCGGAGACGCGCATCGAGCTGGTCGAGCGGCGTGGGGAGCTGGCCCGTTACCGGTTGTTCCCGCGCACCGGTCGCACCCACCAGCTGCGGCTGCATCTGGCGTCGTTGGGGGTGCCGATCGTGGGGGACAACTTCTATCCGTGGTTCCGGCGGCGCGCCGCGGACGATTTCACCGATCCGCTGCGGTTGCTGGCGCGGTCGCTGGAGTTCACCGATCCGATCAGCGGGGTGGAGCGGCGGTTCGTCAGCGGGCGGGAACTCGAGTTCTGAGCGAGGGTCGGTGTCCTGGCTGTGGGGCCGGTGGCGGGGCATGAAACAATCGACCCCTGTGAAGACCTTCGATTCCCTGTTCGCCGAGCTGTCCGAACGCGCCGCGACCCGCCCCGAGGGCTCCGGCACCGTCGCCGCCCTGGACGCCGGCGTGCATTTCCAGGGCAAGAAGGTACTCGAAGAGGCCGGTGAGGTGTGGATCGCCGCCGAGTACCAGTCCGACGAGGAACTGTCCGAGGAGATTTCGCAGCTGCTGTACTGGGTGCAGGTGCTGATGGTGGGGCGGGGTCTGAAGCTCGAGGACGTCTACAAGCATCTGTGACGGCCGGTGGCCCGCTGTGCCGGTGCCGCCGTCCGTGCCCCCCCTGTAGATCCCTTCCTCGCTTCTGCTCGTCGTTCGAAAGGACCCAATCCGTCATGCTGCGCGTCGCAGTCCCCAACAAAGGTTCGCTGTCCGAGTCCGCCGCCGAGATCCTGCAGGAGGCCGGCTACCGTCGGCGCACCGACTCGCGGGATCTGACGGTCATCGACCCGGTCAACGACGTCGAGTTCTTCTTCCTGCGGCCGAAGGACATCGCGATCTACGTCGGTTCCGGCGAGCTGGATCTGGGGATCACCGGCCGCGACCTGGCGATGGATTCGGGGGCTCCGGTCACCGAGCGGTTGTCGCTGGGCTTCGGGTCCTCGCGTTTCCGGTACGCCGCGCCGAAGGGCCGCGACTGGTCGGTCGAGGATCTGCAGGGTCTGCGCATCGCCACCTCGTACGCGAATCTGGTGCGTCGTGATCTCGCCGCCCGCGGCATCGAGGCCGAGGTGATCCGGCTCGACGGTGCGGTGGAGATCTCCATCCAGCTCGGGGTCGCCGACGCGATCGCCGATGTGGTCGGCTCGGGCCGGACGTTGCGGCAGCACGATCTCGTCGCCTTCGGCGAGTCGTTGTGCGATTCGGAGGGTGTGCTGATCGAGCGGGAGGATTCGGATCGCTCGGATCGGGCCCGCAACCAGCTGATCGCCCGTCTCGAGGGTGTGGTCTTCGCGCAGCAGTACGTGATGATCGATTACGACTGCCCGAAGCACCTGCTCGAGCAGGCCGTGCAGGTCACGCCCGGTCTCGAGTCGCCGACGATCTCGCCGTTGGCGAACGAGAATTCGGTGGCGGTGCGGGCGATGGTGCCGCGCAAGGGCCACAACGCGGTGATGGACCGGCTCGCCGAGATCGGTGCCCGCGCGATCCTCGCGTCGAACATCCGCTCGTGCCGGGCGATGCGCGCCCCCGAATAGACGCGCACCGATCCCGACATCTTCCGGTGCGGTCCCGCTGATCAGCGGGACCGCACCTGCACGTTCTGGGCGATGCGGCCGAGCGCGCCGGTCTCGTCGTAGAGCAGACCGGCGGTCATGCCGACCCCGTCGGGTCCGACGGACATCTCCGCGGCGATCCCCACCCAGTCCTGTTCGCGGAACTCGGGGGCGCGGAACAGGTGCACGGTCAGTTCGGTGTTGAGGAAGGTGTACTCGCGGGGGTCGAGTTTGGATCCGACACCGTTGGCGACGTCGGCGACGCTCATCAACCGGTCGAGCCCGCTGGGGGTTTCGCCTTCCACGAGGGCGATCTCGCTGCGCACCCACGCCGACGACAGGCCGGGAGCGCCGAAGGGGACGATGATGCGCCATTCGACGGTGTCGATGTAGCCGCCCTTCCAGAAGACGTGCGGGGCGGTGGCTTCGAAGTGGTCGGGGGCGGGCAGCGGGGTTTCGGAGGTCCGCGCGACCTGCGGCAGGTCGATGGTTTCGAGGCGCCAGCCGGTGCCGCGCGCCACCGGGCGGTCGGTGCCGTCGGGGGCGGTGGTCCACAATTCGGCGACGACCAGTTCGATGCGGCGACCGGGTCGTTCGATGTGGGTGCGCACCTCGAGGTCGGTGAGGGGGACGGGGCCGAGCAGTTCGACGGTGAGCCGGCTCAGGCGGGTGTCGGGGCGGGGCCGGTGCCGGTCGATGGCGCGGGCGAGCAGCGCCGAGGGTGGGGCGCCGTGCTGCAGGTGCGGTCCCCAGGTGCTGACGGTGTGTTCGGTGGGGCGGAACACCGCGATCTCGACGTCGTCGACCGGGCCGGTGGGGGTGGTCGGCCGGGGGACCGGCACGTAGTAGGCGGCGTCGCTCACTCGGGATTCTCCTGCTGCTCGATGCGGTGGGGCGCGCCCGGTGTCGATTGCGTCGCAACGCCGTCGGCGGGATACGGCGGTGGGGTACCGCCGAACGCCGGGCACAATGCCCGATGATCGCACCACCGGCAGCCGGGACCGGGATTGGGGCGGAAGTCGCCGCTGGCGCGCAACTGCCGGATCGTCGCCCACATCGCCCGCACGATCCGTTCGAAGCGACGCAGTTCCTCGGGGTCGGGCCGGTAGTGCAGCACCTGACCGTCGCCGAGATACAGCAGCCGCAGCGAGGCCGGGACGATGCCGCGTTGCCGCCACACGATCAGCGCGTAGAACTTCAGCTGGAACAGCGCCGCCCGCTCGCCGCGCGGGGACGGGGCGCGGCCGGTCTTGTAGTCGACGACATGCACCGCACCGGTGGCGTCGACATCGAGGCGGTCGATGATGCCGCGCAGCGGGACGTCGCCGTCGAGGGTGGTCTCCACCCGCAGTTCGCAGCCGTCGGCGGTGACCGCGGTGGGGTCCTCGACGGTGAAGTAGGTGTCCAGCAGCGCAGCGGCCTCGGCGAGGAACCCCGCGTCGTCGGTGTCCACGCCCAGATCGGGGGTGGCGGCGAGGACCCGGGCCAGGGCGTCGGGCAGCAGGGTCTGCGCGGCGGTGGCGGTGCGGGCCGGTCCGTCGAGGCCGAACAACGCTTCGAGGGCGGCGTGCACGACGGTGCCGCGTGCCTGGGCGCGGGTCGGGGGTGCGGTGAGCCGGTCGACCGCCTTGAAGCGGTAGAGCAGCGGGCAGCGGGTGAAGTCGGCGGCCCGGGAGGGGGACAGGGCGACCGGCCGCGTCGTGTCGGTGGGGGGTGTGGGCGCAGCTGTGGTCACACCTGGCAGGCTAGGACGCGGGTCCGACACGGTGCCGGACCCGCGTGCCCGATCCCGGGTGCGGGGCTGGAACGAAGGTGGACACGGCGATGGCAGTAGGCGGACTCGGGCGCAGCGGACCCTTCCAGGTGGGGGACCGGGTGCAGTTGACCGACGCCAAGGGCCGCAAGTACACCGTGGTGCTCGAACCGGGCAAGGAGTTCCACACCCATCGCGGCGGGATCCTGCACGACGATCTGATCGGCACCGACGAGGGTGTGGTGGTCACCTCCACCAACGGCACCCCCTATCTGGCGTTGCGTCCGCTGCTCGTCGACTATGTGATGTCGATGCCGCGCGGTGCGCAGGTGATCTACCCGAAGGACGCTGCGCAGATCGTGCAGGAGGGCGACATCTTTCCCGGCGCGACGGTGCTCGAGGCCGGCGCCGGTTCCGGCGCGCTGACGTGTTCGCTGCTGCGCGCCGTCGGCGAGAGCGGCCGGGTGATCTCCTACGAGGTGCGCGAGGACCATCTCGAATACGCCGAGCGCAATGTCGACACCTTCTTCGGGCAGCGCCCGGCGAACTGGACGACGGTGCTCGGGGATCTGGCGGACTACGACGTCGAGAAGTACGGCCGCGTCGACCGGGTGGTGCTGGACATGCTCGCCCCCTGGGATGTGCTCGAGACGGTGAAGAAGGCGCTGGTGCCCGGCGGGGTGCTCATCGTCTATGTGGCGACGACGACGCAGCTGTCGCGGGTGGTCGAGGCGATGCGGGAGCAGACCTGCTGGACCGAGCCGCGTTCGTGGGAGTCGATGGTGCGCGGCTGGCACGTGGTGGGGCTGGCGGTGCGGCCGGAGCATCGGATGCAGGGGCACACGGCGTTCCTGGTCAGTGCCCGGCGCCTGCAGGACGGGGTGGAGACCCCGAAGCCGCAGCGCCGGCCCAGCAAGGGCTGAGCCGACGCCGACCCGCAGGGGTTATTCGCAGCTGAGCGTGCCCGCGGCCAGGATCGAGCAGGCGCTCTCGTCGGCGATGACCCAGGTGCCGTCGATCTGCTCGAAGGTCAGCGGCATCGGGGCGCCGCCGTGCGGGCCGGCGACCTCGGTGGTCGCGGTGACGGTGTCGGCGTCGACCGTGGTGATCTCGCCGACGGTGCCGGTGAGCGGGTAGCCGGCGAGCACACCGGTGAACTGATCGAGCACGGCGGTGCGCGCGGCGCCGTTCTCCACGACCGCGGCACGGTCCTCGGTGGTGGCGGCCGGGTCGAAGAACACGTCGATCTGTTCCTGCAGTTGCTCGACGGTGACCGCGGCGGTCACGGTGGTGCTGGTGGTCGTCGTGGCGCTGGTCGTGGCAGCGGTGTCGTCGCCGGCGTCGTCGGAGCTGCAGCCGGTCAGGGCGGTGAGGGCGGCGATCGCGGTGGCGGCGCAGAGTGTGCGAACTGGACGTGGGGTCACGGAGGAGTACCTTTCGAGAGAAACGGTCGACGCACGATATTTAGGGGAGCCTAACAGCGTGCCGGAGGTGCGGCGCCATGGCGCGCCCCACGCGCGACACATGTTCGGAACACGACTGTTTCGTGTCCTCCCCCATGTGGGGCGATGTCCCGGTAGCGTGGAATGACCGACAGTGGAGGGAGTCGCTATGAGCTCGTCAGAGAAGCCGGATGCGGTTGCGGCGGCACGCGAAATCGAAGAGTTGCGCGCAGAGGTGGCGACCTTGCGTCGTCGGCTCGGCGAACCGTCCGATCAGGTACGCGATCTCGAAGCCCGGCTCGAGTCCCTCACGGTCCGCAACGGCAAACTGCTCGAGACCCTCAAGGATGCGCGCCAGCAGCTGATCACGCTGCGCGAGGAGGTCGACCGGCTGGCCCAGCCGCCGAGCGGCTACGGGGTGCTGCTCGAGACGTTCGACGATCAGACCGTCGACGTGTTCACCTCGGGCCGCAAGATGCGGGTCGCGGTGTCCCCGAATCTCGAACTCGACACCTTCCGGCCCGGTCAGACGGTGCGGCTGAACGAGGCGTTGACCGTCGTGGAGGTCGGTGGTTTCGAACGCGTCGGCGAGATCACCACCCTGCGGGAGGTGCTCGACGACGGCACCCGCGCGCTGGTGGTCGGGCACGCCGACGAGGAACGCATCGTGTGGCTGGCCGCCCCGCTCGCCGCGGCCGCCGCCGACGACAAGACCGATCTGCTCGTCGACGACGAGAACTCGTTCACGCTGCGCCCCGGTGATTCGTTGCTGGTCGACAGCAAGGCCGGCTACGCCTTCGAACGGATCCCCAAGGCCGAGGTCGAGGATCTCGTGCTCGAGGAGGTCCCGGACGTCGGCTACAGCGACATCGGCGGTCTGGGCCGGCAGATCGAGCAGATCCGCGACGCGGTGGAGCTGCCCTTCCTGCACAAGGACCTGTTCCGCGAGTACTCGCTGCGCCCGCCGAAGGGTGTGCTGCTGTACGGCCCGCCCGGTTGCGGTAAGACCCTGATCGCGAAGGCGGTCGCGAACTCGCTGGCGAAGAAGATCGCCGAGGCCCGCGGGGACGATTCGAAGGAAGCGAAGTCGTTCTTCCTGAACATCAAGGGCCCGGAGCTGCTGAACAAGTTCGTCGGTGAGACCGAACGGCACATCCGGTTGATCTTCCAGCGGGCCCGGGAGAAGGCGTCCGAGGGCACCCCGGTGATCGTGTTCTTCGACGAGATGGATTCGATCTTCCGCACCCGCGGTTCCGGTGTGTCCTCCGATGTGGAGACCACGGTGGTGCCGCAGCTGCTCGCCGAGATCGACGGTGTCGAAGGGCTCGAGAACGTCATCGTCATCGGCGCGTCGAACCGTGAGGACATGATCGACCCGGCGATCCTGCGGCCCGGCCGCCTCGACGTGAAGATCAAGATCGAGCGTCCGGACGCGGAGGCCGCGCAGGACATCTTCTCGAAGTACCTGACCGAGAGCCTGCCGGTGCACGCCGACGATCTCGCCGAGTTCGGCGGCGATCGGGTCGCGTGCGTGCGGGCGATGATCGAGCGGGTCGTCGAGCGGATGTACGCCGAGTCCGAGGACAACCGTTTCCTCGAGGTCACCTACGCCAACGGCGACAAGGAGGTCCTGTACTTCAAGGACTTCAACTCCGGCGCGATGATCCAGAACATCGTCGACCGGGCGAAGAAGTATGCGATCAAGTCGGTGCTCGAGACCGGGGCGCCCGGTCTGCGGGTGCAGCACCTGCTCGATTCGATCGTCGACGAGTTCGCCGAGAACGAGGACCTGCCCAACACCACGAATCCGGACGACTGGGCCCGGATCTCGGGGAAGAAGGGCGAGCGGATCGTGTACATCCGCACCCTGGTCACCGGCAAGAACGCCAGCGCGAGCCGCGCGATCGACACCGAGTCGAACACCGGCCAGTACCTGTAGGAATCGACCCGCGACAATCGATCCGCGACGGCCGGGCCTTCCCTCCTCCGGAAGGTCCGGCCGTCGCGGCCTATCCAGGGGGAGACCGACCGTGCCGTTGCCGCGCACCCTGGCCCGGTTCGACAAGATCGTCACCAACCGGGTCACCACCCCGTTCGCGCAGCTGCTGCCGGGCACCGCGGTGGTCGAGCATCGCGGGCGCCGCTCGGGCCGGGTGGCGCTGCAGGCGATCGGGGCGCACGGCTATCTGGACTGCACCCCGCAGCCGCACCGCTGACCGGTGGCGGGGCTGGTCACGACCGTGAGCGTCCGGATCGCCTAGGCTCGAGGGCATGCAGCGGATCATCGGTATCGAGGTCGAGTACGGGATCTCCTCACCCAACGAGCCATCGGCGAACCCGATCCTGACCTCCACGCAGGCGGTGCTGGCCTACGCGGCCGCCGAAGGGGTGCCGCGCGCCCGCCGCACCCGCTGGGACTACGAGGTCGAATCGCCCCTGCGCGACGCGCGGGGCTTCGATCTGGGGCGGTTCAACGGCCCGGCCCCGGTCATCGACGCCGACGAGGTCGGTGCCGCGAACATGATCCTCACCAACGGGGCGCGCCTGTACGTCGACCACGCCCACCCCGAATACTCCGCCCCGGAGGTCGCCGACCCCCTCGACGCGGTGATCTGGGACAAGGCCGGGGAACGGGTGATGGAGGCCGCCGCCCGGCACGCGTCGAGTGTGCCCGGCGCGCCGCGACTGCAGCTGTACAAGAACAATGTCGACGGCAAGGGCGCCTCCTACGGCACCCACGAGAACTACCTGATGGACCGGGAGACCCCGTTCTCCGCGGTGGTCGCGGGCCTGACCCCGTTCTTCGTCTCCCGGCAGGTCATCACCGGCTCCGGCCGGGTCGGGATCGGCCAGTCCGGTGACGAGCCCGGTTTCCAGCTCTCGCAGCGCGCCGACTACATCGAGGTCGAGGTCGGTCTCGAGACCACCCTCAAGCGCGGCATCATCAACACCCGCGACGAGCCGCACGCCGACGCCGACAAGTACCGGCGCCTGCACGTGATCATCGGCGATGCGAATCTGGCGGAGATGTCCACCTACCTCAAGGTCGGCACCACCGCGCTGGTGCTCGACCTGATCGAGGCCGGCATCGACCTGTCGGATCTGCAGCTCGCCCGCCCGGTCACCGCGGTGCACCACATCAGCCACGACCCGTCGCTGCGCAAGACCGTCGCGCTCGCCGACGGCCGGGAGCTGACAGGTCTGGCGCTGCAGCGGATCTACCACGAGCGGGTCGCGAAGTTCCACGATGGCACCGAGGACAAGCGGATCCTCGACATCCTCGACAAGTGGGCGATGGTGCTCGATCTGCTCGAACGCGACCCGATGGAATGCGCCGACCTGCTGGACTGGCCCGCGAAGCTGCGGCTGCTCGAGGGCTTCCGCAACCGCGAGGGACTGTCCTGGTCGGCGCCGCGCCTGCACATGGTCGACCTGCAGTACTCGGATGTGCGCCTGGACAAGGGCCTGTACAACCGCCTCGTGGCCCGCGGGTCGATGCAGCGGCTGGTGTCCGAGCAGCAGGTCCTCGATGCGGTGCACACCCCGCCGTCGGACACCCGCGCCTACTTCCGCGGTGAGTGCCTGCGCCGTTTCGGTGCCGATATCGCGGCGGCGAGCTGGGATTCGGTGATCTTCGATCTCGGTCGCGAATCGTTGGTGCGCATCCCGACGCTCGAGCCGCTGCGTGGCAGCCGCGCGCATGTCGGGGAGCTGCTCGAGACTGCGCAGTCGGCGGCGGAACTGGTCGATCAGCTCACTCACTGACCACCCCTCCCGGCGGAGGGCGGTGGCCGGATCACAGGCCGCGAGTACGCGTGTCGCCACCGGTGGACCGGTTCGCTGGGTAGGGTAGGAGTTCGAAGCAGCGGTGACCACACCGATCGTCGACCGGTGACGGTTCCGCGCCGAGTACAGGAGGAGGTCGGCGGCTATGGCACAGGAGCAGACCACACGCGGTGGCGGCGGAGACGACGACGAGGTCGTCGGTGACGGCGGTGCCGGTCAGGAGCGTCGCGAGAAGCTCGCCTCGGACACCGACGATCTTCTCGACGAGATCGACGACGTGCTCGAGGAGAACGCAGAGGACTTCGTGCGGGCATATGTGCANACCGCGAGGTGCAGCCGAAGCTGCACCTCGCGTCGCCCTTGTCGTCGTTCTCCGACCACCTGCGGATGCACGCCCCGGAGATGCTGCCGGAGAACCGGTTCCGATTCGAACGAGGTGACCACGTGGACCTCGCCCCGCACGGCACCACCATCGTGGCGCTGACCTTCGACGGGGGTGTGCTCATCGCCGGCGACCGGCGCGCGACCATGGGTAACCTGATCGCCTCCCGCGATGTCGACAAGGTGTTCATCACCGACAACTATTCGGCGGCCGGCATCGCCGGCACCGCGGGTCTGGCGATCGAGCTCGTGCGACTGTTCGCGGTCGAACTCGAGCACTACGAGAAGATCGAAGGTGTGCCGCTGACCTTCGACGGCAAGGCCAATCGGCTCTCGTCGATGGTGCGCGGCAATCTCGGTGCGGCCATGCAGGGCTTGGCCGTGGTGCCGTTGCTGGTCGGTTTCGACCTCGACGCGTCCGATGCGCACCGCGCCGGGCGGATCGTGTCCTACGACGTGGTCGGGGGCCGCTACGAGGAACGCGCCGGCTACCACGCGGTCGGCTCCGGATCGTTGTTCGCCCGCTCGTCGCTCAAGAAGCTCTACCGCGCCGATGCCGACGAGCAGAGCGCGCTGCGCAGCGCCGTCGAGGCGCTGTACGACGCGGCCGACGATGACACCGCCACCGGTGGTCCCGACACCACCCGCGGGATCTACCCGACGGCGGTGGTGATCACCGCGGCCGGGGCCGTGGCCGTCGCGGAGGAAACCCTGTCCGAGCTGGCCCGCACCATCGTGGCCGACCGCACCGCAGGAGATGCCCGGTGACACTTCCGTACTATGCGTCCGCCGAGCAGATCATGCGCGATCGCTCGGAGCTGGCCCGTAAGGGCATCGCCCGCGGCCGGTCGGTGATCGCGTTGACCTACGCCGGCGGTGTGCTGCTGGTGGCGGAGAATCCGTCGAAGGCGCTGCACAAGATCAGCGAACTGTACGACCGGGTCGGTTTCGCGGCCGTCGGCAAGTACAACGAGTTCGAGAATCTGCGGCGCGCCGGGATCATGCACGCCGACATGCGCGGCTACTCCTACGACCGGCGGGACGTGACCGGGCGGGCACTGGCGAACGCCTACGCGCAGACCCTCGGCACCATCTTCACCGAGCAGCCCAAGCCGTACGAGGTGGAGATCTGCGTCGCCGAGGTCGGGCGCGCCGACACCGACGACGGCCCGCAGCTGTACCGCATCACCTACGACGGCTCGATCGTCGACGAACCGCAGTTCGTGGTGATGGGCGGCAACACCGAACCGATCATCACCGCGCTGCGCTCGTCGTACAAGCCGGGTCTGCCGCTCGACGAGGCGGTCGCCGTGGCGGTGACCGCGCTGCAGCAGCCCGCCACCGCCGATGCGGCGCCGCGGGTGCTCGGCCGCGGGGAACTCGAGGTCGCGGTGCTCGAGAAGCAGCGGCCGCGCCGCGCCTTCCGGCGTATCTCGGGGGCGGCGCTCGACGCGCTGCTGCCCAGCACCGGGTCCGCTCAGGCGGCGCCGTCGGAGACGCCCGCCGATCCGGCCCCCGAATCGGGGTCCGACACCGCGACCGGCTCGGAGACCGGGTCCGGTCCCGACGCGGGCTGATCCACCGCGAGCCGATAGACCGTCAACGCCGACGGCACCACCTCGAAGTCGAAACCGGTGCCGTCGGCGAGGACCTCCCCGTCGGTGGCCAACGCCACCGGATCCCCGATGACCTCCACCGCCAGGCCCGGGATGTGCCGCTGCCGATACATCGGTGACGCGCCGAGGGTGCCGGTCGCCGCAGCGAGGAGCAGACGCAGCCGCGAGAACCGACTCTCGGCCGGCAGATACCGCACGTCGAGGGTGCCCGGATCCAGATGCGCCCGGGACATCGGCACCTGATCTGCCGGGGTGTAGCGGCCGTTGCCGACGAACAGCAACCACACCGCCCGCCCCGCCCCGTCGATCTGCACCGGCATCGGGCTCGCCGTGCGCAGCAC
Organism: Rhodococcus sp. Chr-9; assembly: GCF_000801125.1. Classification (NCBI taxonomy): domain Bacteria; kingdom Bacillati; phylum Actinomycetota; class Actinomycetes; order Mycobacteriales; family Nocardiaceae; genus Rhodococcus; species Rhodococcus sp. Chr-9. The sequence continues at coordinate 3,728 of NZ_JTIZ01000104.1, read as the reverse complement.
CGCGAGCATCGCCAACCCCGCCGCCGGCCACTTGCCGATCCGCGGTTCCCAGTGCTGCCGCAACCGCACCGCATCCGGATAGCCGCCCAAGCTGGCGGTGTTGACGAACCGCCGCACCGTGCGCCCGTCCGGCCCGGTCACCGTCACCTGCCCGAGCCCGACGGCCACCGCCTGCCCGGCGGTGACCGCCCGCACCGTCTCCTCCAGATCCACCACGCCGAGGTCGAGCGCGAAATGGTTGAGGGTGCCGCCGGGGAACACCGCCACCGGCAGCCGNGCAGACGTTCCGACTGCTCCGCCGGATCGCGGTCGGGATCCAGATCGACGCGACGCACCCCCGGTAGCGCGGCGGTGACCCGCGCGGCGATCTCCTCGGCGGTCCCGGCATCGCGGTTGACCACCAGCAGCATTCCGTCGCCGCCGGGCAGGGCGGGCGCGGCCGCCGCGACCTGCACGGTCGCCGGTTCGCGGCTGCGCACCGCCCACCAGCGGCGCGTCGACCACGCCACCGTCGCCCCGACCGCGGCGCCGACGACGACGTCGCCGGGCCAGTGCACGCCGGTGTGCACCCGCGAATAGGCCACCGCCGCGGCCAGCGGCGCCAGAACCGCCCCAGCCGCAGGGGATTCGAGCACCACCCCGGTCGCGAACGCCGCCGCCGACGCGGCGTGCCCGGACGGGAACGACGACGAGCGGGGGATCGGCACCGTGCGGCGCCGAAACTTCGGGTCGGTGCGCGCCGGGGGCCGGCGGCGCGGCAACAGCGGTTTGAGCAGCCCGTTGGTCAAGGCGCTGGCCCCGGCCACCGACAGCAGACCCCGCACCGCCCCGCGGCGGGCGTGACCGCCGGCGGTGGCGCACACCGCGGCGCACGCCACCCACAGCACACTGTGGTTGGCGGCGCGTCCGAGATCGCGCAGCAGCGGGTCGGCGGGGGACGCGCGCAGCGCCCCGGAGCGCTCGAACAGGGCCCGGTCGGCGGTGCGGTAACGCTCGGGAACGATCACACCTCGACCGTAGATGTCGTTGCGACCCATGGGGGTCGGGTTCGCGCGGTACTGTCGAGGTGTGCAGCGACGAATCATGGGTATCGAGACGGAGTTCGGCGTCACGTGTACCTTCCACGGGCATCGTCGGTTGAGCCCCGACGAGGTGGCCCGCTATCTGTTCCGCCGGGTGGTGTCCTGGGGGCGTAGTTCGAACGTCTTCCTGCGGAACGGGGCGCGACTGTATCTCGATGTCGGCTCGCACCCCGAGTACGCCACCGCCGAGTGCGACGACCTGCTCCAGCTCGTCGAGCACGACCATGCCGGTGAGCGGGTCCTCGAGGAACTGCTCATCGACGCCGAGCAGCGTCTCGCCGAGGAAGGCATCGGCGGCGACATCTTCCTGTTCAAGAACAACACCGACTCGGCGGGCAACTCCTACGGCTGCCACGAGAACTATCTCGTCGCCCGCGTCGGCGAGTTCTCCCGCATCTCCGATGTGCTGCTGCCCTTCCTGGTGACCCGCCAGCTGATCTGCGGCGCCGGGAAGGTGCTGCAGACCCCCAAGGCCGCTACCTTCTGCCTGTCGCAACGCGCCGAGCACATCTGGGAGGGCGTCTCGTCGGCGACCACCCGGTCGCGGCCGATCATCAACACCCGCGACGAGCCGCACGCCGACGCCGAGAAGTACCGGCGCCTGCACGTGATCGTCGGGGACTCGAACATGTCCGAGACCACCACCATGCTCAAGGTGGGGTCGGCGGCGCTGGTGCTCGAGATGATCGAGGCCGGGGTGCCGTTCCGGGACTTCGCGCTCGACAACCCGATCCGCGCCATCCGCGAGGTCTCCCACGACCTGACGGGCCGGCGCCCGGTGCGCCTGGCCGGCGGCCGGCAGGCCAGCGCCCTGGACATCCAGCGCGAATACCACGCGCGGGCGGTGGAATATCTGCACCAGCGCGAACCCGACCCGCACGTCGCGCAGGTGGTGGACCTGTGGGGCCGCGTCCTCGACGCCGTCGAATCGCAGGACTTCGCGAAGGTCGACACCGAGATCGACTGGGTGATCAAGCGCAAGCTGTTCCAGCGCTACCAGGACCGCTACAACATGGAGCTGTCCGACCCGAAGATCGCCCAGCTCGACCTGGCCTATCACGACATCAAACGCGGACGCGGTGTGTTCGACCTGCTGCAACGCAAGGGACTGGCGGCGCGGGCCACCGACGACGAGTCCGTCGACGCCGCGGTGAACACCCCGCCGCAGACCACCCGCGCGAAGCTGCGCGGTGATTTCATCGCCGCCGCGCAGGCCGCGGGCCGCGATTTCACCGTCGACTGGGTGCATCTGAAGCTCAACGACCAGGCGCAGCGCACCGTGTTGTGCAAGGACCCGTTCCGGTCCGTGGACGAACGCGTCGAACGGCTCATCNGGAGCGGACCGTCCGGTCCGCTCCGATGGACGGTGATGCGGTGCCGGCGGCGCGCGGGCACTAGGGTTGGCGCGTGGCGATCTCGAAAGTCGAACGGCTGGTGAACCTGGTCATCGCGCTGCTGTCCACCCGACAGTTCGTGACCGCGGAGAAGATCCGTGCCTCGGTGGCCGGCTACTCCGAATGCGCGAGCGACGAGGCGTTCAGCCGCATGTTCGAGCGGGACAAGAACGAACTGCGCGATCTCGGGGTGCCCCTCGAGACGGGCCGGCCGTCGCGGTCGTCGACGGTGGAGGGCTACCGCATCAACCGCGACGCATACGAACTGCCCGAGATCGACCTCACCCGCGAGGAGACCGCCGCCGTGGCCGTCGCCGCCGCGCTGTGGGAATCGCCGGAGCTGACCGCCGCGGCGCAGGGTGCGGTGCTCAAGCTGCGCGCCGCCGGGATCCGTGTCGACTCCGACGGCGGGGAGGTCGTCGCGCCGCTGCCGCCGCGCGCCCGCGGTTCCGAACCCGCGTTGACGGCGTTGCTCGCCGCGATCGACGCGCGCCGCGCGGTGCGGTTCACCCACCGCAGTTCCCCCACCGAGCCGTGGTCGACGCGCACCGTCGAACCGTGGGGTGTGGTCACCGTGCACGGCCGCTGGTATCTCGTCGGCCACGACCGCGACCGCGACGCCGTGCGCACCTTCCGGCTCTCGCGCATCGGCGACGAGATCACCGCGATCGGCCCAGAGGGGGCGGTGCAGATCCCGGAGGGCGTGGATCTGCGGGGGCGGGTGCTCGCCGCGACCTCCCCGGCGGAGGTCAGCGGATCGGCACGCCTGTGGGTGGCCGATGGACGCGCGTGGGAGCTACGCCGGCTCGGACGGACCGGCGCGGCACGGCGGATCGGAGACCGCGACGGGGTGGAACTCGAGGTGCCGGTGCGCTCGTGGGAATGGATCGCCCGGATCGTCGCCGGGCAGGGCGCGGACGCGTTGGTGCTCGACCCACCGGAGTTACGGGCCGAGGTGCACCGCATCCTCGAACAGGCGGTCACGGATGCGGGGGAGGAGGAGCGATGAGCACACGACTGTCGGCGCGACTGGGACGACTGCTCAATCTCGTGCCCTACTTCCTGGCGCACCCGGGGATCAGCGCGGCCGAGGCCGCCCGCGATCTCGGGGTCACGCCCAAGCAGGTGATGGACGATCTGAACCAGCTGTGGGTGTGCGGCCTGCCCGGCTACGGACCCGGTGATCTGATCGACCTGTCGTTCTCCGAGGACAGCATCGTGGTGACCTTCACCGCCGGCATCGAACGACCCC
>NZ_JTIZ01000103.1:0-91379 GCF_000801125.1 Rhodococcus sp. Chr-9 | reverse complement strand
CGCGAGGCGGCGGAGGACCCGGGTTCGATTCCCGGCAGCTCCACCATCGACCCGGGTAGGTGATCGACCATCGATCACCTACCCGGGTTTCTTGTTGTCCGGGTGAGCCTGATCGGCAGCTTCGGGAAACGGCAGTGCCCGCCGTCGAGACTCAGAGGGTGAGTGTTCTCGACGACGGGCACGGTCGCTGTCGGTCCCGGAGACGTCGGAGACGGCGCCGAAACAGCGAGAGCGAAACGAAGAAATGTCCTCCCCGGCATCGTCTTCATTTCGTTCACTGAAGTTAGCCCACCTAATTGTGAACGCCAATACTACTTTCGGGTCAGAAACTCTGGTCCCATGGCCGTGATGACCTTTTCGTCAGTATCCGTACCGACGCGCGGATCGGGGTACTCATCCCGCGCGTGCCGCGGATCGGCGGCAAGATGAGAACACCACCATCGACGAGGAGAGCACATGGCGCACGAACGAGCGGGACAGCCGGCCACCGCGGCGGATCTCGAAGATCTCGCACACCTTGTCACCGCCTACTACACCGTGCAACCGGATCCCGAGAACGCCTCGCAGCAGGTGGCTTTCGGCACGTCCGGTCATCGCGGCTCGAGCCTCGACGGTGCGTTCAACGAAGCCCACATCCTCGCGACCACCCAGGCCATCGTCGAATACCGCGCCCAGCAGGGCACTTCGGGCCCGCTGTTCTTCGGCCGCGACACGCACGCCCTGTCCGAACCGGCCTGGGCGAGCGCGCTCGAAGTGCTCGTCGCGAACGGCGTCGAAGTGGTCGTCGACTCCCGCGACCGCTACACCCCGACTCCGGCCGTCAGTCACGCGATCCTGCAGCACAATTCCGGCTCCGGTGCCCGCGCCGACGGGATCGTCGTCACCCCCTCGCACAATCCTCCGCGCGACGGTGGCTTCAAGTACAACCCCCCGTCGGGTGGTCCGGCCGACAGCGACGCGACGTCGGTCATCGCCGCTCGCGCCAACGAACTGCTCGCCGCCGGACTCGACGGGGTGAAGCGGGTGCCGCTCTCGTCGGCGCTCGCGTCCGCCGGACGACACGACTTCCTCGCTGCCTACATCGACGATCTGCCGAACATCGTCGATCTCGACGTCGTCCGTGCTGCCGGGGTACGGATCGGCGCCGACCCGATGGGCGGTGCGAGCGTCGACTACTGGGGCGAGATCGCCGAACGGCACGCCCTTGACCTCACCGTCGTCAATCCGCTCGTCGACGCCACCTGGCGGTTCATGACGCTCGACACCGACGGGAAGATCCGCATGGACTGCTCGTCGCCGAACGCCATGGCATCGCTGATCGGCAACCGCGAGGCCTACGACCTCGCGACCGGCAACGACGCCGACGCCGACCGGCACGGCATCGTCACCCCCGACGCCGGTCTGCTCAATCCGAACCACTATCTCGCCGTCGCGATCGACTACCTGTTCCGCAATCGCCCCGGTTGGGCGGAGTCGAGCAAGGTGGGCAAGACGCTCGTGAGTTCGTCGATGATCGACCGGGTCGCCGCCGGCCTCGGCCGCGACCTGCTCGAGGTGCCGGTGGGCTTCAAATGGTTCGTTCCCGGGCTGAGCGACGGTTCGCTGGGCTTCGGCGGGGAGGAGAGCGCCGGTGCGTCCTTCCTCCGGCGCGACGGCTCGGTGTGGACCACCGACAAGGACGGCATCGTCCTCGCCCTGCTCGCGGCGGAGATCACCGCGGTGACGGAGAAGAGCCCGTCCCGCTACTATGCCGAACTCGTCGATCGGTACGGCGACCCCGCTTACGCGCGCGTGGACGCCCCGGCGACGCGCGAGCAGAAGGCGGTGCTGTCGAAACTGTCGTCCGAGCAGGTCGGCGCCACCGAGCTCGCCGGCGAACCGATCACCGCGACGCTCACTGCGGCACCCGGCAACGGTGCCGCGATCGGTGGCCTGAAGGTCACCACCGAGAACGCGTGGTTCGCCGCCCGCCCGTCCGGCACCGAGGACGTCTACAAGATCTACGCCGAATCGTTCCGCGGCCCCGACCATCTCGCCGAGGTCCAGCAGGCGGCACGCGAACTCGTCTCGTCCGTCCTGTCCTGAGCCCGCTCGCCCACCGCGCGACCGGGCGAGGTCGTGCGCCTCGCTAACATCGTGGGCATCATGCGGACACGTGATGCGGCTTTGCCGCGGGAAATCTGGGTTCTGGTCGTCGCGAGTTTCGTGATCGCGCTCGGCTTCGGTCTCGTCGCTCCCGCGCTGCCCCAATTCGCGCGAAGCTTCGACGTCGGTGTGACGGCGGCGACGGTCGTCGTGTCGTCGTTCGCGGCGATGCGACTGCTCTTCGCACCCGCGAGCGGGTCGCTGGTGCAGAAGTTGGGGGAGCGGCCCGTCTACATCACGGGCCTGCTCATCGTCGCCCTGTCGACGGGCGCGTGCGCATTCGCGGCGAGCTACTGGCAGCTGCTCGTCTTCCGGGCCCTCGGCGGCATCGGGTCGACGATGTTCACGGTGTCGGCGCTCGGTCTGCTCGTGCGGATCGCGCCCCCGGACGCCCGCGGGCGTGTGTCCGGCCTGTACGCGACCAGCTTCCTCATGGGCAACATCCTCGGCCCGCTCTTCGGCGGTGCCCTTATCGGACTGGGGCTGCGCGCACCCTTTCTCATCTACGCCGTGGCGCTGCTCGTCGCGGCCTCGGTCGTGGGGATCAGCCTGCGCTCGTCGGAACTCGCCCGTCCCGACAGTGGGGACGGCGTGCCCGTCATGCGCCTGCGCGACGCGCTGCGCTCGCCGGTCTACCGCGCGGCGCTGGGATCGAACTTCGCCAACGGCTGGGTGGTGTTCGGGGTCCGCGTGGCGATGGTGCCTCTGTTCGTCGTCGAGGCGCTCGACGAGGGTGAGGCGTTCGCGGGTGTCGCGCTGACCGCCTTCGCGGTGGGCAACGCACTCGTCCTCATCAAGTCGGGCAAGCTGTCCGACCGGTTCGGGCGGCGACCCTTCGTCCTGGCCGGTCTGGTGGTGTGCGGGGTCAGCACGATCGCCATGGGATTCACCGAGAGCGTCGTCTGGTTCCTCATCACCTCGTTCGTGGCGGGTATGGGGTCCGGGCTGTCGAATCCCTCGCAGCAGGCCGCCGTCGCCGACGTCGTGGGCAGCAAGGCCCGGGGCGGGCCGGTGCTCGCGACCTTCCAGATGGTCGCCGATGTCGGCGCGGTGATCGGTCCGGTCGCCGCAGGCTTCCTCGCGGACCGGTTGTCCTACTCGACGGCCTTCGCGGTGACGGGTGTGATCATGCTAGCGGCGACGCTGCCGTGGTTCGTCGTCGGACGCCCCCGGGTCGTCGAGCAGGCGACACAGGTGACCGACGACACGGCGCGGTGAGACGACCGCCCGGTATTGTCGCCGGCATGTGGGTCGGTCTCGTCTCCACGCTCGCCCGATACGGTCTGGCGGCGGTGTGGCTCGTCTCCGGTTGGGTGAAGTTCTCGGATCCGACGCAGACCGTCGTGGCGGTACGGGCGTACCAGATTTTGCCCACCGGCTGGGTGCGGCCGTTCGCCGCCGCCTTCCCCGTTCTCGAACTGGCCCTGGGCCTGGTCCTGCTCGTCGGTCTCGCGACGCGCTTCGCAGCGCTCGTCAGCGCCTTGGGGCTGGTCGCGCTCGTCGCCGCGATCGCCTCGGCGTGGGCGCGCGGCCTGTCGATCGATTGCGGCTGCTTCGGGGGAGGAGGTGTGGTCGAGGGCGTCGACGGCCGCGACTACGCGATCGAGATCGCCCGCGACGTCGGCTTCCTGGCGATGTCGATATGGCTGGTCGTCCGGCCGCGCACCTGGTTCGCGCTCGGTCCGGGTTCATGTGCTTCCCTCTCAGCGGCCCCTCAGCCGTCGATGGCAGAGTGAGATCGTCCTTCCCCACCGACGAGCAGTAGAGGGCAGCATCCGTGAGCGCGAAGAAGGTCTCATCCGGCAAGTACACACCGCAGCCGACGTCGAACAGGGTCACCTACATTCTCGGCGGCATCGCGATCCTGGTGATCGGTGCGCTCGTCATCGGTGGTGTCCTGTGGTCGTCGGGCAGCGGCGATCCCCGCAACGACGGTTACGGCTCCGTGCAGAACGGCGCGGTGGAAGTGTCGATCGAGGACGACGGCGCAATCCTGCTGGGCCGCCCCGACGCCCCACGGACCGTCGACCTGTTCGAGGACCCGCTGTGCCCCTACTGCGCCGAACTCGAACACAAGCACTCGCAGGAGCTCGCCCAGGCGATCGACGACGGCCAATTGGCGATCCGGTACCGGATGCTCGCTTTCCTCGACCGGGCGTCGAGCAGCGGCGACTACTCGACCCGCGCGGTGGCGGCCGCGCAGTGCGTCGCCGAGAGCGGCGATGCCCGCGCGTTCTCCGCATTCCACGACGCCCTGCTGTCGCCCGACAACCAACCGGCCGAGGGCGGCGACGGTGACATCGACAACGCGGGTCTCGCGCAGATGGCGCGCGACGCGGGTGCCTCCGAGGACGTCGCGCAGTGCATCACCGACGGCGCCCGGATCGATCAGGCCTCGGCCGACGCGGAGGCGGGACGCCGTCTGCTCGCGACGACCGGAGCGGCCGGCACGCCGGCTGTCGTGTACGAGGGGACCGTTATCGACGCCCTCGGCGACGAGAACTGGGTGACCGAACTCGTCGGATAGACGGAGCGGTGGCGGGAGCTGCGCACGGTGCGTGCTCCCGCCACAGTCACGCTGTCTACCAGCCGATTTGTTGGCGTCGAGCGCGATGGTGTAGTTTTCTTTCAGCGCGAAGGGGTCAACCGGAGCGCAACGGTACAACCGAATACGGGGCTATGGCGCAGCTGGTAGCGCACCACACTGGCAGTGTGGGGGTCAGGGGTTCGAGTCCCCTTAGCTCCACAAGATCGCTACAGGCGAGAGTTCACGCTCTCGCCTGTAGTCTTCGGTGGCGGTCCCCGTCAGGGCCGTGCAAGGGGCTATGGCGCAGCTGGTAGCGCACCACACTGGCAGTGTGGGGGTCAGGGGTTCGAGTCCCCTTAGCTCCACGTAAGTTGAGAAAATCGAAACCTGCCCCGCCTGAGTGCGGGGCAGGCTCGTTTCTGCGGTCACCGGCTCGGGGATGTCGGTGTTGACGTGATCCGGGTCGGCCTGACACGCCGAGCAGCGAGCTTGGCGGAAGGATCGACCATGACGGAAACACTGGAGCCCATGGCGGACGAGATGAACCAGCTGGAGTTGGCGCAGCAACTACTGGCCCAGGCCGAGGAACAAGGAGTCTAACTGATGGGCCCGAACGGACTGCTCGGGCAGTTGACGAAGACCGTGCTCGAAACCGCACTCGACGCTGAGGAACGAGCCGACGAGAGTGTCGACGCGGTCGAGGCTCAGCCCGGCGACGAATTCGTCAAACGGGTGCAGGGCATCAGCGAGGATCACCCCGTGTCAGACCTAATGGGAGCTACCGACCCCCACGACTGTGGCAAGGTTCGGTGTAGGTGGCGACCGGTGGGATAACACTCTCAAGACCAGGCGTGGCCCCGTCCCCGAGCAGTTGGGCTGATGCCTGAACTCAGACCGTGTACCCGCCGGTCGTGAGGGAAGCGGTGATCGCTGATGGGATGACGTACCCCGATGCCGTGCGTGTCGGTGAGTACTCGAGCCATTAGGTCGCCGACTGCTTTCCTCCGCTACCGGACCGAAAAATAGTGGATAGCAGCCTGTTCGGAGGGTCACTCCATGTTGTTCATCGGCGATGACTGGGCGGAAGGCCATCACGACATCGAGGTCGAAGACGACGTCGGCCGCCGGTTGGCGCGGATACGGCTGCCGGAGGGCGTCGAGGGGCTGGCCCGATTGCACGAGGTGGTGGCCGAACATCTCGATTCTGACAGCACCGGCAGCAGTGACCTCCCCGAGGGTGCGGTCGTGGTCGGGATCGAAACCGATCGTGGGGTGTGGGTGTCGACGCTGCTGGCCTGTGGCTATCAGGTGTATGCGATCAACCCGATGTCGGCGGCACGATATCGGGAACGGCACGGCACCTCAGGAGCCAAATCCGACGCCGGCGACGCTCACGTTCTCGCCGAGATCGTCCGGCTGGACCGGGGTCATCACCGCCAGATCGCCGGGGATTCCCCGCAGGTCGAAGCCCTGAAACTGCTTGCCCGGGCCCACCAAGGCCTGATCTGGGACCGGACCCGGCACCTGCAGCGGATGCGGTCGGCGCTTCGCGAGTACTTCCCGGCCGCATTGACCGCGTTCGACAACCTCGCCGCCCCGGACACCCTGGCATTGCTGCGCAAAGCTCCCGATCCGGATCGCGCAGCACGACTGACCACCGGGCAGATCACCGCGGAACTGGCCCGGGCGCATCGGCGCGGGGACCGTACCGCCACGGCCACCCGCATCCGCGATGCGCTGCGGGCACCGGCGCTGCGGCAACCTGCTGCGATCGAACATGCCTACGCGGTCGTCGTGGCCGGACAAGCGCGCATGCTCGAGCATCTGGCCGAGCAGATCGAGGAGCTCGAGCAGGAGGTCAAGCGCAGTTTTCGTCGGCACCCGGCCGCTGAGATCGTCCGCAGCTGTCCCGGACTGGGGGACGTGCTGGGCGCCCGGGTGCTGGCAGAATTCGGCGACGATCCGCACCGATACCGTAATGCCAAGGCCCGCAAGAACTACGCCGGGACCTCGCCGATCACCCGAGCGTCGGGAAAGAGGAAGACGGTGTCGGCGCGCTACGCCCGCAACAAGCACCTGGCCGATGCGTGTCATCAATGGGCGTTCTGCTCGATGAACACCTCGCCGGGTGCTCGGGCTTATTACGACGCGCTGCGAGCTCGGGAGGTCGGCCATCATGCCGCGCTGCGTCAGCTCGGTAACCGGCTCGTCGGGATTCTCCATGGATGTCTGAAGACCGGCACGATCTACGACGAGAGCACCGCCTGGCCCCAAGTTCCCACACAAGCCGCGGCTTGACACAGATACGCCATGGGATGTCTGAGTTCCACAAGTTGACGTCGTTTCTAGCCAATTCGTTAGGATCGCTGCAGGTCACGAGTTCGAGCATGTGGCGCGCGGGTCACTAATCGAGCGGAGTTTGGAGGTGGTGGATCTGTACGTGGTGCAGTCCAAGACCGCCTCCGGGGCCATCGGCGTGCAGATTTGGGAGAAGATCCGCGGTCGGCGCCAGATGATCGCGCACATCGGCTCGGCCCACACGCCCGGCGAGCTTGCGGCATTGATCGAGATTGCTAAGCAACGAATCGACGCTAACCAGCACGAACTCGATCTCGGGCTGGAGGATCGAGCCTCGGCGGTGGTCCGAGGTGAGATAGTTTTAAGCCTCCCACCGGATGGCTCTCGGGCATCAGAAGTTACCGTTAGATACAGTTCACTTGGCCGCTCGACAATCGGGAAGACCAACCCGGCGAACCTGTCGCAGGGGTGATCCAGTGCGACCTCGAGGCGAAGTCCGCAACCGTGACCTACCACCTCGGCAACGAAGCCGAGGCCTGGCGCTTCAACGATGACAACTCCATCGAGCTTCGAGCCGCGCTGGCCCCCTGACCCGACCCCCACTGAGAGGACTTGGCAATGCCCGCTCCCCAGACGACTGACCCGACAGCGCTGCTCGGCCGGTGGGAATTGACCGGCTTCTCCGAACAGGACGCCGGACACCGCTCGGGCAGCTACGCGATCATCTTCCGCGACCGTTCGCTCTACACCCCGGAAACCATCTCCCCCGCCGGAGGCGAAACGCTCGAGATCACCGACTCCGACGGCGAGGTCCACTTCTCGATGCGAGGCGGCGCCAAGGTCCCCTGGACCTCCGCCGAGAAGGAGCAGGGCGTCCTGACCGACTCGATCGAGGACCAGGACGGACGCATCGTCAGCAGCGTGGCGCCATACCTCCGCATGGAGCGACTCGTGGACGGCACCTGGGTGAGCAAGTACTCCGACAGCGACCTCGACATGAACAGCAACCTGTTCACCGACGGCCCCGACCTCATCCTGATGGTCACCACCATCGTCGACGAACTCTACGTCACCAAATACTTCTACCGCTTCTCCCCAGCCTGAGCATTCCGTGCGACCATTACAGGCTCTTCCCAGATGACGGTGTAGGTCGGCCGGGCGCGTCGGTCCGCAGATAGACGTCGAGGTCTCCCGACGATGGAGGTTCCTACGCCATCCATCCGAAAGACCTCGACGTGTCCGACGCTACCCCGCCGGCCGGCTTCGGCCGCCCTGACCGCCTTCGCGGCTCATCCCAATCGACCCTGATCGGGTCTGCTGACCCCCTCGACGAGAACGCAGCGACATCACAGCCACCCAACCCCGACCGTCCGAGAAGCCGGGACACGTCACATGGCCTGTGCTGCGGGCGTGTCGAGTGGGTCGTCCAGGGGCGACGCAGAGGCGTCGACGCGACGTGCTGAGAGGTGGTTCCAGTCGAGCACTAGCACACCGGCTACAGGCATGGCGATAGGTCAGGAACGGCGTCGCTCCCTGCGCAGGAGGGAGCGCAGAGTCTCGGCGTTCGCGTAGCCGACCCGTAGCGCGATCTCGGCGGAGGTGAGGTCCGTGGTTGCTGAGAGGTGCCGAGCTCGTTCGATGCGAAGCCGTTGGACGAAGCCGAGCGGAGTGAGGTTGAGCGCCGCACGGACTCGTCGTTCGAGGGTGCGCCGGCTGGTGCCGAGCGACTGCGCGACGAAGGCGACGTTGAACGGTTCGTCCAGGCGGGCGCGCACGAAGCGTTCGAACTCGACGACGATCGGGTCCTCGTGCCGGAGATGTTCGTAGGCGACGAAGGCCGCCTGCGACGGACGCTCGTCGATGATGAGGAGCTTGGCGACATATTGGGCCAGGTCGGGGCTGATCGATCGCACGAGTGAGAGCGCGAGGTCGATGTGGGCGAACGCGGCGCCGGCGGTGACGAGGTTCCCGTCGACCACGACCATGGTGTCGAGATCGAGGGCGACGGTCGGATAGCGCTTCAGGAACTCCGGCCCCAGGAACCAGCTGGTCGTCGCCCGCCGATGATGCATCCGTCCGGTCTCGGCGACGGCGAACACGCCGGTGCACGCCGCGGCGATCCGGGTGGTCGCGTCGTCGAGGCGCCCGAGTGAGGCGATGACCGAACGTGCATCTCGGCTCTGGAGGGCGTCGTTGGTAGCGGCGGCCGTGAGGGTTCCAAGCGCAGGGACGACGACCACGTCGAACTCTCCGGACTCCGACAGCGGGTGGTCTACCGACAGGGTCATCGATGCCGTCGTGGTCACTCGCCGTTTCGGTCCGAGGATGGCGAGTTCGATCGGGTCGATCCGCGGGTCGACATCGCCGCGGGCTCCGTCGGCCACCCGCACGATGTCGATGACCGACGCGACAGCCGAACCGAAGCAGCCGTCGATCGCGATCAGTCCGATACGCATGGCGCGAACAATAGCAATACTGTCGTATACGCCACTCCCCACCGGCCCTCGATCGTCATACGCTGAACTCGCCCCACGAAGAACCCCGACTTCAAGGAGAACCCCTCATGTCCACACCAGCATCACTTCCGTATGCATTCGTCGCCAAGATCGTCGCGGCCGATGGACAGCACGACGCGCTCGCCGATCTGCTCGCCGGCGCTGTCGCACTCGCCAACGAAGAAGTAGGAACGATTGTCTGGTTCGCGGCTAGGACCCACGCCGACACCTTCTGGATCTTCGATGCATTCCCCGACGAGGCCGCTCGCGACGCCCACGCCAACGGCGCCATCGTCGCAGCCCTGATGGCCAACCAGCACCTCCTCGGCGCAGCACCCGAGATCCTGGCGGCCGACGTCCTCGCGTCCAAGCTCCCGTAGTCCGCCAACGCACGAGACGATCGCGCCCCGCCGAGCCGTCGGACCCGACCGCCTCGACACCCGCACCACGTTGACGATCCCCGACGGGCCGATCACGAGGAGGCCAGGCAACACCAGGCGCAAGCCTGGAGCGGCACTGTTTCACCGGTGGTCATCGAGAGAGCCAGCGCGGTTCCATGGCAGCGCAACTGTGTCAACTTGCCCTCCGTCCCGCGAGGCGCCGTGGGCGGGTCGTGGTTGCGATCCGTTGCCGTGACGGGAGACGCGTTGCGCGTCGCAGCGATGACGGGTCGTTGGCGTTCCGGGGCGTTGCGTTCGTGCGCGCCGCGCGTGCGGCATGGAGCATCTCGCTGCGCACACAACGATCGCTGCGCCGACGCACCGTTGACACCTCGCACGTCCAGGTCGCGACACAACGCCACGCTGCGTTGACGAGCGGAGCGAGGCCTATCGGCACACGGGCAGGATGCCGGCCCGAGCGCTCAGCCGGCGAGGGGTCCGTCGCAGAGGAGAGCGACGTCGGTGTCGGGCAGAACCGTGAGGCCAGCGCATCGCGCGACCACCAGAACCGAACCGCCCCTGCCCTGCGTTTGCGCAGGTCAGGGGCTGTTCGCCGGAGCCGCCTGTCGGAATCGAACCGACGACCTAATCATTGATCGAGATTGCTAAGCAACGAATCAACGCTAACCAGCACGAACTCGATCTCGGGCTGGAGGATCGAGCCTCGGCGGTGATCGATCTGCCCGCCAGCACGGCAGCCGTAGTCAAACGCTCGTCGCCACGAATTTTGTGGCAGGGCTTGGCTGGCAGCTACGAGCGCCTGGGGTTGGGCGTGGTGGCGGATTCGGTATTCCGCGACCTGGTACTGGCCCGTCTGGTCGAGCCGACGAGCAAACTAGATTCGGTACGGGTGCTTGGGCGCCTTGGCCTAGATCCCCCGCACGTCAACACGCTTTACAACTGTCTGGGTCGGGTAATTGCTCGCGACTACCGCACTCTCATCGCGGCCGCTTGTTGGCGCCACGTCACGGCCGCCGGCGGCCCCGGCGTCGCCCTGCTGGTCGCCCGGGACGGATTCCCGCTGGACGTGCACGTTTTCGAGGGCAACAAGGCCGAAACCAAGACCTTGATCCCGGTGATTACCGCCTTCCAGGAGCGGCACGCAATCGCGGACATGGTCGTCGTGGCGGACGCCGGGATGCTTTCAGCGGCCAACCTCAACGACTCGAAGACGCAGGTCTACTGTTCATCGTCGGCTCCCGCACCTCCAAAGCGCCCAAGGAGCTCGAAGAGCACTTCGGTCGCCGCGGCAACGCATCGACGACGGCGAGATCGTGGAGCTGACCCGCCCGATGGGGCAAGGCCGCGACAGGCGCGACCGCCGAGTGGTGTGGCATTACAAGTGGGAGCGCGCCCAGCGGGATCGCCGCACGCTCAGCGCGCAGATCGACCGTGCTCAGCGAGTGGCCCACCGGGCCGAGCCCTTGAAGAAGCAGCGGTTCGTCAAGCTCATCGGACAGAACGTCACTTTGGACGAGGCCTCGATCGAACGGGCTCGCCAAGCGGCCGGATACAAGGGGTACGTCACCAATATCGACTCGACGATCATGGATGGCCACGCCGCGGTGGCGTCGTACCACGACCTGTGGAAGGTCGAGCAGTCGTTCCGGATGGCCAAGTCCGACCTCAAGGCCAGACCGGTCTTCCACCGGACCAGGGATTCCATCGAGGCGCACTTGACCGTGGTGTTCGCCGCGCTGGCGGTTGCCCGATACCTGCAGAACATCACCGGCGTATCGATCAAGAAGGTCGTCGGCGCCCTCGAACCCCTGCGCACGATCGTGGTCGCCATCGGCGACCACGAGATGATCGTCGAGCCGAGCATCAACGACGACGCCCGCAAACTCATCGATGCGATAAACGCGGGTCACCAAAAGTTGTGGAACTCAGGCCGGAGATCGGCGCGGGGTGATCCTCGCTCGGTGGACGGAGTCAGCGTCTGCGGGTCAGGCTCCGGCGTCATCGGCACGGACTCGTTTCGTCGTGCCGTCGAGCTCGGGGATGACTCCGAAGTCGGTGAGGAGTTGTCCGATCTGAGTGTGGTCGAGGTGCTTGATGATGCGGTTGCCGACGAACTTCGGGCCGGGGAGCTCTACCTCCTCGCCGTCGCGCAAGCGCGCGGTGGCCTCGAGCAGGAACCTGAGATCATAGGTGGAGTTGAAAACCTCCGGCACGCCGCGATCGATGCCCAGCAGCTGGTAGGCGGCCTCCATCGCAGTACGCACCGAGTACTCGGTGGTGAAGATCGTGTCGCGCGTGGTTTCGGCGAACTGGCCGATGAACGCGAAGTTCACTGCGCCCTCGGGCACCACGTCGGGGCGGTCACCGGCGGTGCGGGGCATGAAGAACGAGGTGACGTAGGGCATCATCACAGGCACGGTCTTCGCGCCGTTTGCCGCGAGCTCCGGGATGTCCTCGACGGGCACACCCAAGTGATAGAGCCATTCTTGGGTGATCTCTTCGCCGGTCGACTCCTGCATTGTCTTGCCGGTGAAGTCGCCGGGCACGTCTACGAACAGGCCGTAGACCCACACGACGATCTCGTCGGGTGCTTGCGCTTTGAAGTGCGGCTGGCGGTTGACTGTCCAGCTGAGCAGCCAGGACGAGTCTTTCGCGGTGACGATGCCGCCGGTGACGATGTTGCCGGAGAACGGGTCGCGCTTGGCGATCTTCTTGATGTACCTCGGGATCTCAGGGCCGATGGTGGTGACCGTCGCTGACTCCCACTTCGTCTTCGAGATGTCGCCGCAGAACACCTCGGGGCGTCCGAAAGAGGGGTGCTTGGCCGCGATGCGCCGCCACAGGTCCCACGCCGGCGCGGGACCTTCGTCGAGTCTGGCCGCATTGTGGTGGGTGCCGTCGTCGGAGTTCTCTGTGAGCGAACCGATCGTGGCGAGCACGAGGTCGTCGGGACCGAGGTCGACGCCGCCGGGCACGCCGCCCTTTGTCCAGTGGATGCGGGTGGCCTGTTTACGGTCGCCGTCGAAAACGAAGTCGATGTCGGTGACCTCGGTGGAGAACTCGAATCTCACGCCCTGGTCCAGGAGCCAGCGGTACATGGGCAGCACGAGCGATTCGTACTGGTTGTACTTTGTGAACTTCAGCGCCGAAAGGTCGGGGAGCCCGCCGATGTGGTGCACGAACCGGTGCAGGTAGAGCTTCAGCTCGAGTGCGGAGTGCCAGTTCTCGAACGCGAACATCGTCCGCCAGTAGAGCCAGAAGTTGCTGCTCAGGAACTCTTCACCGAAGATCTCGTCGATGCGCTTGTCTTCCATCTCCTCACGCGAGGCGAGAAAGACCTTGACCAACTCCTTCTGAGCTTTCTCGCTCAGGCCGAACTCATTGTTGGTGACGAACTCCTCGCCCTGCCGGTGTGTGACCCGGTTGAGTGAGTAGTTGGGGTCGTCTTTGTTGAGCCAGTAGAACTCGTCGAGGACGGATCCGTCGACCTCGAGCGACGGGATGGTGCGGAACAGATCCCAGAGGCACTCCATGTGGTCTTCCATCTCGCGCCCGCCGCGGATGACAAACCCTTTGTCCGGCTTCTTGATACCGTCCAGCGCGCCGCCGGGCAGGTCCAGGCGCTCGAGGATTGTGATCTTGTCGCCGGAGAGTTGCCCGTCGCGGATCATAAACACCGCCGAGGCCATCGAGGTGAGCCCGGCGCCGACGAACCAGGCGGTCTTGTTCTCGACTCCCTCGGGCTTGCGGGGGCGGGCGAAGGCTTCGTAGTTTCCACTGCTGTAGTACATCTGGCTTGCACGTCCTCTCGTGGACTGTTCTGCCGCGGTCGTGGGTCAGTTGTAGGTGTAGAAGCCCTCGCCGGTGGCGACGCCCAGCTTGCCGTGGTCGATGTACTCGCTCTTCAGCCAGGCCGCGAGCGCCTGGTCCTCCTCCCCGCCGTGGGCGAGGATGTTGTACGGGGTGACCAGGCCGATGACATCGGTGATCTGGAAGGGGCCCATCGGCGCTCCCGTGCCGATCCGCCACACGTTGTCGATGTCCTTCGGCTCGGCGTATCCGCCGGCGGCGAGTGCGTACCCGGCGTTGAGGAACGGCACCAGTAGCGAGTTGAGGACGTAGCCGGACTTCTCCTTGTACACGGGGATCGGAACCATCCCGATGTTGCCGGCGAAGGCGACGACCTCGTCGAACACGGCCGGATCGGTGTCGGCGGTGCCCATCACCTCGGCGGTGTTGAACTTCCAGACCCGGTTCGCGAAGTGCAGCGCGAGGAACTTGGCGGGGCGTCCGGTGGAGTCCTTGAGGTCGCTGGGCAGAAGTGTCGACGAGTTCGTTGCGAAGATCGTCTTCTCCGGTGCGAGCTCGCCGAGCCTTCGGTAGGTGTCCTGCTTGATGGACAGTACCTCGGGGATCGCCTCGATGACCAGATCCGCGTCCGCGACCGCGTCGGCGAGGTCGGAGGAGAACCGGACGCGGGTGAGCGCCTCGTCCGCCTTCCCCTCGGCTGCCCCCGCGACTCCGTCGTCCTTGTAGGTGGTGACGAGAGCGTCGAACCGCTTCTTGGCTGCCTCGATGGCATCGCTGCTGATGTCATATGCGGTGACCTGGAAGCCGCTGTAGGCGGTCTGGAAGGCGATCTGGGTGCCGAGGACTCCGGTTCCCAGGACGGTCACGTGTGTGATGTTGCTCATTGTTCTGTTTCCTTCATTCCTTCTCGGGCGGCGGATCCGGCCGCCGGGGTGTGTGCAGCACGCCGGTCACGATGAGCGTGACCTGACGTCTGAGGTCGTCGATCGCGTCAGCCTCGGGGATGTCCGAGGCCGTCATCCGAGCGATCGCGAGATGAGTGACGGCGAACAGCGAGGATCCTGCGACGCGTGCCTCCCCGTCGCTGAGGGTCGGAGCGGCGCGTCGTAGCGTGTCGGAGAGGGACGCCTCGAGCTCGAAGATCAACGCCATGCCCTCGGCCCGGAACTTCGCGTCGTGAGGGCCGAACAGCAGCTCCCGCTGGTACGCAGCACTGTTCTCCGGCTCACGTGCGGCAGCGACGACGAGGGGGTGCAGGCGGGCGAAGACCGCGGCGGCAGGATCCGGCGTCAACGCCGCACGCGCGGCGCCCTCATCTATCGATGCCCGGAGTGCCTCGTTGTAGACCATGAGCAGCAACTCGCTCTTGGTCGCTGCGTACCGGAACAAGGTCCCCGCTGCGACCCCGGCCGCGGCGGACACCTCCTGCGTCGTCACCGCGGAGAACCCGCGCGCACGCAACAGATCGGACGCGGCGCGAAAGATTCGCTCCCGCTTGAGCCGCATGTTCTGCTCGCGGCGGGACTCTATCTCCCGAACGCCCGGGCGCCGTCCGCGCTCTGAAAGCTGCTGCACCTCGCTCACATTAATGAGTGTACTCATTTTCTTGCGGACCGCAAAGGGCGTACGCACGCGATCGGCGACAGGTGTGGCCGGTGTTGTGGCTCTTCGCAGTTGAGGGGGTGGGTGGCTGAGCGCGTCGGTCGCCGGATGAAAGTCGAGGCCTTCCGATGATGGAAGTTCTCACACTGACCATCCGCCGGAAGACCTCGACGTGCACCACGCTACCTTCGCGCCCCCCGACCTGACCGTCTTCTGACACCTCGACGAGCTCGGTCTTGTGGCCGTCGGTCAGCTGCTCGAGCCGGATCGCGCGGTGATCGAGTGCCGCGTCGCCGAGCCGGACCCGTGGTGCCGGGGATGCGGTAGCCGGGCGCTCTCGCGCGGGACGGACACGCGGCGTCTCGCCCACGAGACATCCTCGCGTTCTTCGACCGGACCGGCACGTGCAACGGCCCGACCGGGACCGTCAACGGGTGCCTGGAGCGCCTCCGCGGCTCGGCCCTGAACTTCCGGAACCTGACGAACCTCATCCGGTCGAGACAGCTGAGGAAGGCTCCGCCTCGGTGCGCCTGGTGGACACGCACGCTTCGAATAGCCCTGTGGCTCGCGACCATCCGTGCCAGCGCTGGGGCAAGTTTCGACAAGCCTCCCGCTAGGTCCACCGTTCGGAAGACATTCCTCGCGGGAGACTTCCTCGCAGCAGCTCTTCTCGTCGTTCTGCAGCGGCCCCGCGCGTCGCGAGGCCGCTGCATTCTCACGATCTCAGCCCGCCGAGCCGGTGGACGTGTACAGCGTCATGCCCCAACCCACCGTCGTGCGCTCGGGTTCCGCGAGGCCGGCCGCCTCGAACAGTGCCAGGTGGTCCTCGTGCGTACGACCACCGCCGCCGCTGAGTGCGAAGTCGACGAGATCGTCCTCGTAGTCGTGCTCACCGGCGATGTCGTCGAGCACAGTGCCGAAGACGAGGACCCGGCCGTCCGGATTCAGTCCCGCCGCTGCCTGCTGCAGCACGTGCACGGCGTCGGCATCGGGCAGTTCGTTCAACCGCCCGGTCAGCAGCACCGCGTCGACCGGTTCGGGGCGGGTTTCGAGCATGCTGCCCGGCGTATAGGCGACGCGCTCGTGCTCGCCGTGGACGCGACGCAGGACCTCGATCTCCGACGGCGCGGCCACCACGGTCGCCCGTACCGACGGATTCGCCGTGACGAGGGCGTGGGCGTAGGAACCGGCGGCCTCACCGGAGACCGCGATCGTCGAGACATCGGAGGGCACCTTCGCCGCGAGGGTACTGGCGAAGTAGACGGCCATTTCGGCTTCCTGCTCGTACCGATCCGTCAGGAGAGCGGTGTCGTCTGTGACGCGCTGCGCGAAGCTCTTACCGAACCGATGTGCGTCGTCCCCGCGACCCGTGCGGACGGCAGCGAGCAGTGCGAGCATGCCCGCCAGTTCCCGCTGCGCGTGCACACCGTCGAGTCGCAGTTCCTCGAGGTGGTGGTCGTCCTCGAGTTCACGGCCGACGCCGGTGAGCCGGAACCGGCCCTCGCCCAGATCCTCGGCCACCCCCACGGCGACGAGATAACGGAGAAGTTTGCCCAGACCGGTGCGGTCGGTCCCTGTCTTGGCCACGAGTTCGTCGAGGGTGCGCGGCGACGCGTCGAAGGCCGTCGCCAGTCCGATGGTCGCTGCGACCCGCAGCGCGAAACCCGGTGCGATCTCGGCCAATTCGTCGAAACGGTCGCGTTCGTCCTCGGTCGCCTCGAAATCGGGCAGGGAGGCGTCGGCCTCCGACACCGCGACTTCCTGACGACGCCAGTAGCCGGTGACCTCCACCTGTTCCTTCGGCAGGCCCTTCTCATTGCGCAGCCACCGCCGGATCGGGGTGAGCGTGAGGGCCTCACCGGCCACCCACGCGAAGACCGTGCCGTCCCACCACTCGGCGGCCCGGAGGGCATCGAACAACAGGGTGGTCGTGCCCGGCTCGGCGCCGTCGCGGCTCAGCCAGGTCAGCTCCACACCGGCGGGAACGGGAAGATCCTGCCGATTCGAGTCGTCGGCGATCTCGACGAAGATCCGGCCGCGTGCACCCTCCGGCCAGTTCTCGAGCCAGCGCCCGATGGCCGGCAGCGCCGTCTCGTCGCCTGCCACGAGCGTCCAGTCCACGCCCTGCGGGTGTCCGGCCGACGACTTCGGTCCGGCGATCTGGATGGTCTCACCGGGTTCCGCGCGGTACGACCAGCTCGACGCGGGACCCACGCCGTGGCGCACGAAGTCCACGTCGATCTCGCCGGCGACCGGATCCCAGCGCCGGACGGTGTAGGTGCGCATGAGCAGCTTCGGATCGCGCGGCCAGTTCACCACGCCGTCGGCCTGGGTGGGGCCGAGGGCCTCGTCGAGTTCGGGATGCTTGAACATCAGCTTGAACTCGTCGTCCACACCGTCGGACCGGAACGCCTCCACCGGGAATCCGTTCGGCGCGACGTGCGCCCGCAACTGTTCGCCCCCGAGGGTCACCCGCCGCATCCCGGGGCTCACGTCCGTCACGCGGAGCACCTTCAGGTACCGCGTGGTGATCGGGAAGACCTCGAGGGGGCGAAGACTACGGGCCATGGGTGCGTTCTCCTCGGCAGGGGATCGTGGACGGCGGAACGACCGGTCTCTCCGCCCGCGCGGTGACCTGCGTTTAGGCGAACCTTACTTCAGAGGGCATTCGTCTGCCGCGACCCGTCCTGGCCCGCGCGACGACCGTTCGCGTACATCTCGTCGACGAGACTGGCGTACCGGGCGAGCACGCGATCCCGGATCGGACGCCCGGCCGGGTCGAGATCGTCGGTCTCCAGCGGCTCGCTCACCGCGACGAAACGGCGGATGCGTTCCCACGGATCCGATCGGGCGTCGAGCTGTTCCAGCGCGGCCGCGACGACCGGTTCCGGCGCGGTGGTGAACACGAGACCGACGCAGTACGGGCGCAGCTCCCCGGCCACGACGAGTTCGCTGCCCGGACACATCCGGCGCCAGCGGTCGGCGAGCGCGGTGGGGCCGACGTACTTTCCGGTGCTGGTCTTGAAGGTGTCCTTGCGGTGCCCTGTCACGACGACGAATCCGTCGGCGTCGATCTCGGCGAGATCGCCCGTGTGGAACCAGCCGTCGGCGTCGAGCGCGGCGGCACTCTCCGCGGGATCGTCGTGGTAACCGGTCATCACTCCGGGACTCCGAATGAGGAGTTCGCCGGTGTCGGCGATCCGGACCTCCGTGCCGCGCAGTGGTCGGCCGACCGTGCCGGGGCGGTGCGCGCCGAGCAGGTTCGCGCACGACGGTCCGGAGGTCTCCGTGATCCCGTAACACTCGAGCACCGGTACACCGAGCTGCTCGAACCGCCGGGCGACGTCTTCGGACAATCGCGCCGATCCGGAGACGACGAAGCGGAGCCGACCCCCGAGCTCGTCCCGTTCCAGCCGGGCGATCTTCTCGAGCACGTGCGGGACCGATCCCAGGAAGGTCGGCCGGACCGTCCGCAGATTCGCGGTGACGCGGTCGGCGCGACCGTCGACGGCGGTGCTCACACCTGTGTGCATGGCCATGAGCAGCAACGACCGGCCGAAGACGTGCGCGAGCGGCAACCACAGCAACTGACGGTCGGACGACGAGATCATCCCGGTCTGCGCGACGGCACGGGCGCCGTAGGTCGTGCCCCGGTGGGTCAGGCACGCGCCCTTGGTGCGGCCGTCCTCGCACGCCGTGTATATCAGCGCGGCCTCGTCGTCCGGGGACAACGCCGCGATCCGTCGCTCCACGACGTCGGGGTCGGTGCGCAGCAGACGGCGCCCTTCGTCGGCGAGCTTGTCGAGTCCGTCGATGCCCAGGACGTCGGTGGCGGCGACCGGCCGGTCGGCGACGGTGAGGACGGTGTGCGCACGCCGGATCTGCGACCGCACCTCGTCGTCGCGGGTCGCCGGGTAGATCGGGACGGTGACGCCGCCCGCGCACGCGATCGCGAGGTCGGCGACGACGGTCCGATAACAGGTCGTCGCGCAGATCGCGACNCCCCGACCGATCAGTCCCGCCGCGAGGTCGAAGACCTCGCGGCGTACGTCCGTCCACGTCGCAGGACGCCACCGTTCACCGTCCGGGCACAGGTAGGCGACGGAGTCGGGGGAGCGGGACACCCGGTCCAGCAGCAGACGCGGCACGGTCGCGGGGAACCCGTCGCGACCGTCGATCGCGGTCGCGGTGCCCGTCGTCGCGCGGGGGTCCGCCACTGTTCGCAGCACCTCCCACGGACGAGGAATCGAAGTCGCCCCAGTGATCGGAATGTTACCGCCGGCCGGGGTCCGAGGGGCCGAAGTGGCGCAGTACGCGATGCACGCGTCGGCAGGGGCCGGGGCTCCTCCGGGAAGGCGCCGGTGGACGCCGATATCGTGGGCATGTGAGTCCCGCTGCCCGTCGCCCTGAGGTCCTGATCGCCGAGCTGCGCGACGTCCTCACCGGTCCGCTCGCGGAGATCGCGCAGCGATTCTCCACCTATGTCGACGACCTCGCTCCGCACAGTGCCCTGGTGATCTTCACGAGGGAATGCACCGGCCGGCCGCGGAAGGTGGCCGGCGACCCGTCGATCGTCGACCGGGTGACCATCGCCGAGCTGGATCGGGTGCGGAACGACCTCACCGCGGGGGAGATCCGCCGCGGCAGCTTCCGTCTCGCTGGTCGCGATCGTGAGGTGTGCGCGATCCTCGACAGCACCGACACGCTCCTGGTGTTCGTGCCTCGCGGGGCCCGGGCCACCTCCGCGGCCCTCGTTCTCGTGCGGGCGGCGTTCGGCGTGGTCGCGACCGGCATCCGGTTGCAGGTGCACACCGCCAGCCCGGCATATCTCGCGGAATCGCGGGCCGCCTCCGCGGAGCGGGCCCGCACCGTCGCCGAGCTCACCGAATCCCATGCCGTGACCCTCGAGACGATCCTCGCGACCCTGCGGTCGAAGGATCTCGACGACACCCGTGCCCGGACCACGGCGCGGGAGACGGCGACCGAGGCCCTGATCGGCCTGCGATCGGCGGTGGACCTGCACCGCGAACTCGCGGAGGAGGCACTGACCACCGCGTTCGCGCGACTCCACGGTGAACTGCGCGATCTGGTGCGGCACCGCCCGCTCGACCTGCAGATGGTCGCTCCGCCGGTGGGTGGACGGGGACTGCCCGGCGAGGTCGCGCACGCGGCCCGCGCGATCGCCCGGGGCGCGGTGCTGGCGATGTCCGGTCAGACCGACGTGACGCGGGTGCGCGTCGCGTGGACCTGCGACGACTCGACCCTGCTGGTGGACGTGCGCGACGACGGGAGCGGCGAGATCGACGTCGTCGAACTCGGGCGCCAGCTGCGCGACCGCGTCGAAACCCTCGGCGGTGGAATCGAATCCGAGTCGACCCCCGGCTGGGGCACACGGATCGCGGTGAGCTTCCCGCTCGACCTGCCGATCGCTGCAACGGACGGACCCGCTCTCGATGCGCTCGCCGCGCTCGCGCCCCGGGAGATCGAGGTCCTCGAACATCTCGTGGCCGGACGGCGCAACCGCGTCATCGCCGAACGTCTCGGCGTGAGCGAGTCGACGGTGAAGTTCCACGTGGCCGGCGTACTACGAAAACTCGGCGTCAGCACTCGCGGTGAGGCCGCGGCTCTCGGTGCAGAGGCCGGGGTCCGCGCCGCGGGCTGACGCCGAGTTCTCGGTCGTCGGGTGGCCCGTCGAGGACGGTCAGGCAGCCGGTGCCGGCGACGTGGTCGTCGGGGCGACGGTCGTCGTGGGCGTTCCGGAGGAGGTGGTCGACCCGGCGCCCGTGGTGGTCTCGCCCGTGGCCGGAGTCGTGGTCTCCGACGGGGTGGAGACCGGAGCCGTGGTGGTCATCGGGGTGGGCGTGGCTGTCGTCACGCCCGCTTCGGGTGCAGGCGGGGCCACCGGTGCAGCGGGGTCGCCTGCGGGAGCCGGGACAGCGTCGACGGGGGTGGGCACGCTGCTGTCGGCGACCGTCGCATCGGCGGTCACAGTCGAGGACGGCGAGGTCTCCGGCGTGGTGGACGCCTCGGCGGTCTCGGCCTTCGCCGTCTCCTCGGCGATCATCAGCACCGCGGCCTTGTCGACCTTGTTCGCATCGACCGCGTTGCCCTCCTTGGCCTGGCGGGCCAGGTGCTCGAGCCAGGCGGCGGCGTACTCGACGGTGGACGTACCCTTGCCGTCGATGTCGTCGTCCCAGTAGTCGAAGTGGTGCCCGTAGTGGTCGTCGTTCTCACGGTCGTAGCCGAAGGTCTGGTCGTACGGGTCGGCAAGCACCACCGCGAGGGTGTTTTGGTTGCTCCGGATGAACCCGACGACCTCCTTGACGATCTTCTCCGGCAGGTACGCGAGGTTCGACAGACGCTCCGCGGGGATCGGCGCCTCGGCACCGTCCTCATGGGTGGCGCCGGAGTCGGCGTCGGCAGCCACAGGCGTGGTGGGGCGGGCGGCGGGATCGTAGCTCGGGTCGGAGACCTTGATCAGCACCTCGAGGAAGGTCTCGTCCGACCGCATCCAGTCCGGATTCGCCGAGATGTCGGCGAGGGCGAGCAGCGCGACCCGGCCGACGACCTGGGCCAGGTCGGCGCCGGTGGCGGGGGTCAGTCCCTCACGCTCGAGGGCGTCGCCGTTGACCTGACGACCCACGTTCGCCAGCAGTTCGATCAGCGCGATGTTCTCGGGTGCCGAGCACGTGAAGTCGCCCTCGGAGCAGAACGAGGCGACCTTGCCGGCGAGATGACCGAAACCACCGTTCGTGTCGGGGAGGACACCGCGTCCGGAAACGGCGTCGCTGCCCGGCTGGTAGGGGCGATCGAAGCCGTCGGGGTTCGTGCCGTTTTCCGCGCCGGGGAAGAAGCCTTCTCCGGCCTCGCGGCCCGCGTCGGAGAGGATGACCACGCCGCTGACGGCGTCGGGATCGATGATCTCCCAGGAACCGTCCTCGCTCTGCTCCTGCGCACCGATCTGCATCGCGGCGCGGCGCGCGACGTCGGCGCCCTCGCTGAACCCGACGATGGCGAACTGGGTGTCGGGGCAGGACCGCCGGATGGCCTTCATGACCTCGATAGTGTTCTCGGCGCCCTTGTTCACGGCGTTCTCGTAGCTGGCGAGGTCGGCCGGGTACTCGATGTAGATGGCCGCGTAGCCGTCGCCGGCCTCGTGGTTCTCGAGCGGTGCGCTGATGACCGGCTCGACCCAATGGCTGCGGTAGGCGCCCTGCTGGGCGGCGGGAAGGCGGTTGCCGTTCTCGTCGACGAGCATCTTCGACTCGTCGCGAGGGATGTCACCGCGACCGCCGATACCCAGGCTGACCATGTCGTGACATTCGGTGGTCTTCGCCAGGCCGGCGAGGTACGGGTCGGCAACGGTGGGGGTGTCCTGTTGCGGAAGCACGATCGCGGCCGCTGCCACGACTCCGAGCGCGGTGGGGGCGAAGACGCCGGCGAGAATCCGCCGACGCGACAGCGACTTTCGAAGTGCCATGGGCCTCTACCAATCCGTTTCTGACCGAGGAATTGCCGGCCTGCCGAAGTGCGGCGGGTCGTAACGGATTTCGTGAAGGTCGCTCGCAGCGTTACATCGACACGGGTTTACCGAGGTGGCGACGGAGAAATGCAGGCGCGAACACCGAGCCGCGAAATCCAAGGGAAATGCGCCAATCGGACAATTCGAGTTCGCCGCTCAGCGACTGGCC
Source organism: Rhodococcus sp. Chr-9 (assembly GCF_000801125.1). Lineage (NCBI taxonomy): Bacteria > Bacillati > Actinomycetota > Actinomycetes > Mycobacteriales > Nocardiaceae > Rhodococcus > Rhodococcus sp. Chr-9. Next base: position 68,410 of record NZ_JTIZ01000103.1, on the reverse strand, counting down.
GTTCGGCTGGGTCGGGCCCGCCGAACGATCAGGAGCAGAGCGCCGCGGGAGTGGCTAGGGTCGGAATCACCGGAAGTCGGAAACACCGGATACTGCCGGTCGCATCACGAAACGGAGACAGCATGTCGCAAACAGTCCGCGGAGTCGTCGCTCGCTCGAAGGGAGCGCCTGTCGAGGTCGTGCCCATCGTGATCCCCGATCCCGGCCCCGGTGAGGTCGTCGTCGCGATCGCCGCGTGCGGCGTGTGCCACACCGATCTGCACTACCGCGAGGGCGGCATCAACGACGAGTTCCCGTTCCTGCTCGGCCACGAGGCCGCCGGTGTCGTCGAATCCGTCGGTGAGGGCGTCGACTCGGTCGCCGTGGGCGACTTCGTCGTCCTGAACTGGCGCGCGGTGTGCGGCCAGTGTCGCGCATGCAAGCGCGGTCAGCCGCAGTACTGCTTCGACACCTTCAATGCCACCCAGAAGATGACACTCGAGGACGGCACCGAACTCACTCCGGCGCTGGGCATCGGCGCGTTCGCCGACAAGACCCTCGTCCACGCCGGTCAGTGCACCAAGGTCGATCCGAGCGCCGATCCGGCCGTCGTCGGCCTGCTCGGCTGCGGTGTCATGGCCGGTCTCGGTGCCGCCGTCAACACGGGCGGAGTCACCCGCGGCCAGTCCGTCGCCGTCATCGGCTGCGGCGGTGTCGGCGACGCCGCGATCATGGGTGCGCGCCTGGCAGGTGCCGTCACGATCATCGCCGTCGACCGCGACGACAAGAAGCTCGAGTGGGCCACCGACCTCGGTGCCACCCACACCGTCAACTCCAGCGGGGTCGACGCGGTCGAGGCGATCAAGGAGCTGACGGGCGGTTTCGGTGCGGACGTCGTCATCGACGCGGTGGGCCGGCCGGAGACCTACAAGCAGGCCTTCTACGCCCGCGACCTCGCCGGCACCGTCGTCCTCGTCGGTGTACCCACCCCGGATATGACCCTCGAGATGCCGCTGATCGACTTCTTCTCGCACGGCGGCTCGCTCAAGAGCTCGTGGTACGGCGACTGCTTGCCCGAGCGCGACTTCCCGACCTACGTCGACCTGTACCAGCAGGGACGCCTGCCGCTCGAGAAGTTCGTCACCGAGCGCATCGGCATCGACGACGTCGAGAAGGCGTTCGAGACGATGCACCGCGGTGAGGTCCTCCGTTCGGTGGTGGTCCTGTGAGCACCTCGCCGATCCGCGTCGACCGGGTCGTCACGTCGGGCACCTTCGCGCTCGACGGCGGCGAATGGGAGGTCGACAACAACATCTGGCTCGTCGGCGACGACTCCGAGGTCGTGGTGATCGACGCCGCGCACACCGCGCAGCCGATCATCGACGCCGTCGGTGGACGGAAGGTCGTGGCGATCGTGTGCACGCACGCACACAACGACCACATCACCGTGGCGCCGGAGCTGTCCGAGAAGCTCGACGCGCCGATCCTGCTCAACCCGGCCGACGACGTGCTGTGGGAGATGACCCACCCGGGTGTCGCGCACGGCACGCTCGAGGACGGGGAGCGGATCCGGGTGGCCGGAACCGACATCCAGGCGATCGCCACGCCGGGTCACTCGCCGGGTTCGACCTGCCTGTACCTGCCGGAAGCGGGTGAGCTGTTCACCGGCGACACCCTGTTCTCCGGCGGACCGGGCGCAACGGGCCGCTCGTTCTCGGACTTCCCGACCATTATCGGGTCGATCCGCGACAAGCTGTTCGTCCTGCCCGCGGAGACGAAGGTGCACACCGGTCATGGCGACGGCACCACGATCGGCACCGAGTCGCCGCACCTCGAGGAGTGGATCAAGCGCGGCAGCTGATGCTGCCGATGCGCGGTTCCGGCGGCGGTTGCCGTCGGAACCGCGTACGAGCGCACGGCTAGTCTCACCACCATGGCGAAGAAGCAGATCCCGGTGATCGTGGTGGCCGGATTTCTCGGCGCGGGGAAGACGACGCTGCTCAACCACCTGCTGCGCAACACCCGCGGTGCGCGGATCGGTGTGATCGTCAACGATTTCGGTTCCGTCAACATCGATTCGATGATGGTGGCGGGGCAGGTCGACTCGATGGTCTCGCTGAGCAACGGATGTCTGTGCTGCGCAGTCGATGTCAGTGACATGGACGCGATGCTCGACAAGCTCGCCCACCGCTCGTCCGATCTCGACGTGATCGTCGTCGAGGCGAGTGGACTCGCCGAGCCCCGCAACATGATCCTGCTCGTCGCCGGTTCGGAGAACGAATACGTCTCCTACGGTGGCCTCGTGCTGGTCGTCGACGCGGTGGAGTTCGACGCGACCGCCGAGCAGCATCCCGAGCTCGAACAGCACGTGGCGCTCGCCGATCTGGTGCTGATCAACAAGACCGACCGGATCGACGGTGAGGCCCACGACGATCTGCTGACGCGCCTGTGCCGGCTCAACTCCCGCGCCGCGGTCGTCTCGACCGATCACGGCCGCATCGACCCGGCGTTGCTGTTCGACATCCCGGAGCGGCCGGGTCCGCAGCCGGGGGAGCAGCTCACCCTCGACCGGTTGCTCTACGAGCAGGACGACCACGAGCACACCCATCTGCACGACGGCTACGACGCGATCACCTTCGAGTCAGCAGATGCACTGCACCCCCGCGTGCTGGTCGATCTCCTCGAGAACCAGCCCGCAGGGGTGTTCCGTATCAAGGGATACGTGCGAGTCGCTGCCGGACTGGACACCGGCACCTATCTGTTGCACACCGTCGGCGACCACATCAGGTTCGAACCGGCGGGTCGCGGCGACGACGTGCCCGACGGGACGCAGCTCGTCGTCATCGGGGCCGATCTCGAATCCGACGACGTACGCGAGCGACTACTCCGCTGCGTGCCGACCGAACCGGTGTCCGCGGACGCGATGTACGCGATACACCGATTCACGCCCCGCTGAGGCGGAAGGCCGATTCATCCCGCTGAGGCGGCAGGCCGATTCATCCCGCTGAGGCGGCAGGCCGACTCACCCCCGCTGACGCGGAAGGCAGGCCCTTCGGCTCAGCGAGCGGCGGAGATACGGCGCTGGGGACGACGACGGCCACCGGTGGCAGCTGCGGCGCCCTGACCGGTCGAACGCTGACCGCCGGCCGCGCGCTGCCCACCCGAGGAGCGCTGCCCACCCGAGGAGCGCTGACCACCGGCGGAACGCTGTCCGCTCGACGAGGAACGCTGACCCGAACCGGANGGCGGCTGCCGCCGTTGCGCTGCGGACGCGACGGCGCGGAAGCCTGCTTCGGTGCCGGCGCGACGTACGGCGCGATCTCGCCGACGAGCTTCAGCACGTGCTCGGAATCCGCCGTCACCTTGATGGGGGTGACGTCGATGGCGGCCTTGCGCATGATGGCCGCGAGATCCCTGCGCTGGTCGGGTAGGACGACGGTGACGACGTCGCCGGTGCTGCCGGCGCGGGCCGTGCGACCGGAGCGGTGCAGGTACGCCTTGTGCTCGGCCGGGGGATCGACGTGCACGACGAGTTCGACGTCGTCGACGTGGACACCACGTGCGGCGACGTCCGTCGCAACGAGCACCCGCGCCTCACCCGACGAGAACGCGGCGAGATTGCGGTCGCGGGCGTTCTGGGAGAGGTTGCCGTGCAGGTCCACCGCTGGGATGCCGGAGTCGGTGAGTTGCTTGGCGAGCTTGCGGGCCTGATGCTTGGTGCGCATGAACAGGATTCGGCGACCGGTTCCCGATGCGAGGGTGCGGACGAGGTCCTTCTTCGTATCCATGCCCGCGACGTCGAAGACGTGGTGGGTCATCGCGGCGACGGGGGAGGTGGCCTCGTCGACCGAGTGCATGACCGGGTTCTTCAGGAACCGCTTGACGAGCTTGTCGACGCCGTTGTCCAGGGTGGCCGAGAACAGCAGGCGCTGACCGTCTTTCGGTGTCGCCGTCAGGATGCGGGTGACGCCGGGCAGGAAGCCGAGGTCTGCCATGTGATCGGCCTCGTCGAGCACTGTGACCTCGATGTCGTCGAGCACCACGAACTTCTGGCGCATGAGGTCCTCGAGGCGGCCCGGGCAGGCGATGACGATGTCGACGCCGCGGCGGAGGGCCTCGACCTGGCGCTTCTGCGACACGCCGCCGAAGATCGTGGTGACCTTCAGACCCGACGAATGCGCGAGCGGTTCGATGGCCGCGGCGATCTGGGTCGCCAGTTCGCGGGTGGGAGCCAGGATCAGGCCACGCGGACGGCCTGCCGCCCTGGTGCTCCTGCCTGCGAGGCGAGCGGCGAGCGGGATCGAGAAGGCCAGGGTCTTACCGCTACCCGTGCGTCCGCGTCCGAGCACGTCACGACCGGCGAGGGTGTCGGGGAGGGTGTCCACCTGGATGGGGAAGGGGCTGGTGATCCCGGCGTCGTTCAGCGTGGCGACGAGCGGGCGGGGCACCCCGAGATCGGAGAAAGATGTGGTCATGGAACAGCGCTGCCTTTCGATGCGGCGTGTGTGCACTCGACGGACCGTGTGCCCGTGGTGCTGTGCGATCGCCGCAAGGAAGGCCGGTGCATCTGTGCGTACTGCATCTGTGCATGCGGGCCGGGCACGATCCCGGTCCGCCGGTATCCCACGACGGTGGGCGTCGTCGTGACGCCCGAACCATGTCACCCTACCGCACGGGGTGCGTCAGTCCCTGATGTGACTACAGACCCACCCACTCCGAGGCACCCTCGGTGAAGTGCTGACGCTTCCAGATCGGCACTTCGGCCTTGATGCGTTCGACCAGTTCGGCGCAGGTGGCGAAGGCTTCTGCGCGGTGTGGGGCGGCGACCGCCGCGACCAGCGCGAGATCGCCGATGGTGAGATCGCCCACTCGGTGCACCGCCGCGACCGGGAGCCCGGACTTCGCCGCGACGTCCTCGCAGCACCGCCGCAGGAACGTTTCGGCATCCGGATGTGCCTGGTACTGCAGCGCGGTCACCGACTGTCCATCGTCGTGATTGCGGACGACACCGGTGAAGAGCACCACCGCACCGTGTTCGGCGCCTGCCACCGCGGCGTCCACCGCTGCGGGATCGAGCGGTTCCGAGGAGATCCGGGCCAGTAGTTCACTCATGAGCGCCGCCTCCTGCGACTTGTGCCAACAGATGGTCGAGGATCGGGTCGAGGGCGGCGAGACCGTCCTTCACCCCGCCGGGCGAGCCGGGCAGGTTCACGACGACCGTGTGGCCGACGAGACCGGCGACGCCGCGCGAGAGCACAGCGTGCGGGGTGGCCTCGAGTCCGCGCTGCCGGATCGACTCCGCGATGCCGGGCAGTTCACGATCGAGCAGGGCGAGAGTCGCTTCGGGGGTCGCGTCGGTCGGCGACGCCCCGGTTCCGCCGGTCGTCACGACCAGGGCAGGGCCCGGACGGACCGCGTCGGCGAGACCGGCTGCGATGTCGGCGTCCGCGTGGACGAGGGGACCGCGGACCGCGAATCCCTTGTCCTCGAGCCACGACCGGATGAGCGGTCCGGTGCGGTCCTCGCGGGTGCCCGCGGCGACACCGGTCGACGCGACGACCACGGCGGCGGAGCGTCCGGTCTTCTCCACGGGCTGTTCGCCGGCCCCGGGGGTCCCGTCCCGGCCGGGTGCGTCGTCACGGGTCCAGTGGCCGCGCTTGCCGCCCTCCTTGGAGATCAGCCGCACGCCGTCGAGAACGGCGGCCGGATCCACGGCCTTGACCATGTCGTGCAGGGTCAGGCCGGCGACGGCGACCGCGGTGAGCGCCTCCATCTCGACTCCGGTCGGGCCCTTGGTCTTCGCGGTGGCCTCGATCGTGATCGAGGTGTCGGTGAAGTCGAACATCACCTTCACCGACGACAGCGCCAGCTGGTGGCACAGGGGGATGAGCTCCCAGGTGCGTTTCGCCGCCGCGATGCCGGCGATGCGGGCCGTGGCCAGGACGTCGGCCTTGGGCATGTCGTCGGCGCGGACGAGCGCGACCACCTCGGGAGTGGTGACGAGTTCGCCTGCCGCCACGGCGATCCGTGTGGTGTCGGTCTTCGAGGAGACGTCCACCATGCGGGCGCGTCCCTGGTCGTCCAGGTGGCTGAGGTCGGTCACAGGATCCGTACTTTCACGAGGTCTCCGGCTTCGAGGGAGGTGGTGTCGGCGGGGATGTCGAGGAGCACGTCGGCGGCGGCGAGTCCGGCGACGAGATGCGACCCGTGCCCGCGGAAGGGGGTCACCCCCTTCTCGTCGAGTCGCCCGCGCAGGAACTGCCGGCGTCCCGGGATCGACGTGAGATCCTCGGTGAGCGGCAAGCTCTCGCACACGACGGGCGGATAGCCGGCGGCGGCCCGCAGTGCGGGTCGCGCGAACACCTCGAACGAGACGAGCGCGCTGACAGGATTGCCGGGGAAGGTCAGGATCGGCACGCCGTCGACCACGGCGGTGCCCTGAGGGCCGCCCGGCTGCATCGCCACCGAGACGAACTGCCCGCCTCGCAGCGCGAGCGTGTCCTTCACGACCTCGAAGTCGCCCTTCGACACTCCGCCGGAGGTGAACACGACGTCGGCGACGCCCACGGCATGTTCGAGCATCGTCACGAACTCCTCCGGATCGTCGTGGCAGTGGTCGATGGTCACGACGTCGGCACCGTTGGCCGACGCGCTCGCGGCCAGCGCCGGTCCGTTCGAGTTGAAGATCTGGCCCGGCCCGAGTTCGCTCCCGGCCGTGACGAGTTCGCTGCCGGTCGAGATGATCGCGACCCGCGGCCGTGCACGGACGGAGATCGAGGTGAGGCCGACGGCGGCGAGCGCGGCGATGTGTCGGGCGGCGAGGACCGTGCCCGCGGGAAGCAGCAGATCGCCCTTGCAGACGTCGGTTCCCGCCTCACGCACATAGGTTCCGGGCGTGACGCTGCGCTCGACGGTCACGCTGCCGGCGCCGTCCGAGTCGGGGGTGGTCGCACGGGTGTCCTCGACCGGGACGACGGCGTCGGCGCCGTCCGGGACGGGAGCGCCCGTCATGATCTTCAGAGCGTGCCCCGGTTCGAGTGCCGCGACGGTGTCGCCCGCGGCCAGCACGCCCTGGACGGGCAGGTCGGCGGGGGTCGACGCGAGATCGCCGGCGCGGACGGCGTAGCCGTCCATCTGGGAGTTGCGGAAGGGTGGCAGGTCCAGCGGCGACTCGACGTCCTCCGTGAGGGTGCGGTGCAGCGCGTGCGCGAGCGGCACACGCAACGGGCTCTTCTTCCGCAACGGGTCGAGCAACGCCGCCACGTGCTGTTCGTGTTCCTCCACGGACCGCCTGCCGCTCGTCATGCCGCCATCCTAGGCACACGAGGGCCGTGCCCCGCCGCCCACGACGCGCCGCGTGTGCCCCGTCTGTCCGGATGCGATGTCACGATCGGCGGTTGTGGGCATACTGGGCTGTATGAAAGCGATGGTCGTATGACAGCGGTGGACATGGGCATCCCGGTCGTGCGCGATCGCGCAGACGACGCGTCCGATCGGCCCGACGTGCCCGAGCTTCTCGATCGCTTCGGTCGCATCGCCCGCGACCTGCGCGTGTCCCTCACCGAGAAGTGCTCGTTGCGCTGCACCTACTGCATGCCGGCCGAGGGCCTTCCCGAGATTCCGCGCGACCAGCTGCTCGCGAGCGCCGAGATCGTGCGTCTGGTGGGCATCGCGACCGGTCGACTCGGTGTCCACGAGGTGCGCTTCACCGGTGGGGAACCGCTCATGCGCCGCGATCTCGAGGAGATCGTCGCCGGATGCGCGCAGCAGACGCCGGGGCTGCCGATCGCGCTGACCACCAATGCGGTCGGTCTCCGGCACCGTGCGCGGGCGCTGGCGGACGCCGGACTGACCCGCGTGAACATCTCCCTCGACACCATCGACCGCGAGCACTTCGCGCGGCTCACGCGCCGCGATCGGCTCGATTCGGTGCTCGACGGTATCCGCGCCGCGGTGGCCGCCGGACTGGGTCGGGTCAAAATCAACGCTGTCCTGATGCCGGAAACCCTCGAAGGTGCGGCCGATCTGCTCGCGTGGTGCCTGGACGAGGGCGTGGAACTGCGGTTCATCGAGCAGATGCCTCTCGACGCCGATCAGAACTGGGCGCGCTCGCAGATGGTGCCGGCCCAGCAATTGCTCGACGTGCTCGGGCAGCGGTTCACGCTCACGGAGACCGAACGCGAGGACCCGTCCGCGCCGGCCGAACGCTGGCTCGTCGACGGCGGACCGGCGACCGTCGGGATCATCGCGTCGGTTACGCGGTCGTTCTGCAGCGACTGCGACCGCACGCGGTTGACGGCCGAGGGAACGGTCCGGTCCTGCCTGTTCAGCGACCGGGAGACCGACCTGCGCGCCGCTCTGCGGGGCGGCGCCACCGACGACGAACTCGCCGCGCTGTGGCGCGGGGCGATGTGGAACAAGTGGGCCGGACACGGCATGGACGCGGCGGACTTCGCGCCGCCGCAGCGGAGCATGGGAGCTATCGGTGGCTGAGGTGACGACGGGGATCGAGGTGCGGTACTTCGCGGCCGCAGCAGATGCGGCCGGACGCGAGAAGGACACGATCGACCTGCCGGAAGGCGCCGATCTCGGCACGCTGCGTGCCGTCCTCGTCGATCGTTACGGCGCCGATATGGAGCGGGTCCTGTCGGTGGCGGCCTTCCTGCTCGAACCCGGCGACGGCGGCACGGGCGAACTCACCCGGGACCTCGGCCGGCCGGCCGGGTCCCGAGTGGACGTCCTGCCGCCCTTCGCGGGTGGTTAATCCTCACGCCACCAGGTGTCGAAGGGCCCCACGGGCATCACGCGCTTGTGCCGCGTGTCGAGGAACTTGGCCTCGAGGCGCTTGGCGAGGTCGTCGGTGACGTCCTTGCCCTCGAGATAGTCGTCGATCTCGCTGTAGGCCATGCCGAGCGCTTCCTCGTCAGGCAGCGCGGGACGGTCGTCCTCGAGATCGGCGGTGGGGATCTTGATCCAGGTGCTCTCGGGTGCTTCGAGTTCGCGCAGCAGCGCCGCACCCTGCCGCTTCGTCAGACCGGCCAGGGGAGTGATGTCGACGCCGCCGTCGCCGTACTTGGTGTAGAAACCGGTCACCGCTTCGGCGGCGTGGTCGGTGCCGACCACGAGGTAGCCGAGTTCTCCGGCGATCGCGTACTGGATCATCATGCGTTCGCGGGCCTTGATGTTGCCGCGCACGAAGTCGCGCAGACGCGTCTCGGTGCCGTACAGCGCGCGAGCCGCTTCCGAAGCCGTCGCGTCGGCGCCGGGCTTCACATCCACACCGAGAGTGCGATCGGCTCCGATGAACTCCAATGCGACGAGGGCGTCGTGCTCGTCGGCCTGCTTGCCGTAGGGCAGGCGGACCGCGACGAACTCCGCCGTGTGGCCCTCGGCGCGGAGCTTCTCCGCGGCGAGCTGGGCGAGCTTGCCGGCGAGGGTGCTGTCCTGCCCGCCGCTGATGCCGAGCACGAATCCCTTCGCGGGAGTGCTGCGCAGGTAGTCGGCGAGAAACTGCACCCGCGCGTCGATCTCGGCGCGCGGGTCGATGGAGGGTTTCACCCCGAGTTCTTCGATGATCCGATCGCGAAGGTTCGTCATCTTCACGACCCTAGCGTTCCTGTGTTACTGCTGCGATACAACGGAGAAGAGGGTGGGCGAAGAGGGCGGGACGAAGTGTGCGGTCGGGCAGACTCTTCGGGGTGAGCACCGGAGACGTCTTCCGCAAACACGACCCGCACACCCATCCTGATTTCTTCCGGGCCGAGGCGGCCGGTCTGGCCTGGCTCGCCGAGGCCGGTATGCCGGTGGTGGCGGTGCGGTCGGTGAGCGAGCACCACATCGAACTCGAGCGGATCGCCGAGGCATCCCCGTCCGCCGAGGCCGCACGGGAGTTCGGTGCGGCACTCGCCCGGATGCACGACGTGGGCGCCGCCGGTTTCGGTGCGGCACCCGACGATTACGACGGGCAGCTGTTCATCGGCCGCCGCCCCATGAGCCGCACCGTGCACGACACCTGGGGATCGTTCTACGTCGCAGAGCGGGTGCTGCCCTTCCTGCGCATCGCGGTCGAGGCGGGCAGCGTCACCGGCCGTCAGTGCCACGACATCGAGGCCGCCTGCGATCTCGTCGCCGCCGGAGCCTTCGACGACGAGGATCCGCCCTCGCGCCTGCACGGAGACCTGTGGAACGGCAACGTGCTGTGGTCGCCGCGCGGCGTCGTCCTGATCGATCCGGCCGCGCACGGCGGCCACCGCGAGACGGATCTGGCGATGCTCGCGCTCTTCGGTTGCCCGCACCTGGGCCGGGTCGTCGACGGCTACGAGGCGGCGCATCCGCTACGCGTCGGGTGGGAGCAGCGGGTGCCCGTGCACCAGCTGCATCCACTGGCGGTGCACGCCGCGGGATACGGTGCCGGGTACGGGCGGGAGCTGCACCGGGCGGCACTCGCGACCCTCGAACTCGGAGGCAGTACGTGAACGGGATCCTCGTCGTATCCGCGACCCGCGCCGAGGCGGCGCACGTCCCGGAACGCTACGAGACGGTGATCACCGGGATCGGGAAGGTCGACGCAGCGGTGGCCGTCACCGCGGCGCTCGCGGGGTATCCGGCCGACGCGCGGCCGCTCGTCGTGAACATCGGCACCGCCGGCGCATTGCACACCCACCACTCGGGACTGTTCCTGCCGTCCGCCGCGATCAACCACGACATCAGCAGCGAGATCCTGAAGAGCCTCGGTCATCCCGTGCAGGACGTCGTGCAGATCGACGACGGTGACGGCAGCGTGCTCGCCACCGGTGATTCGTTCGTCTCGGACGCCCAGATCCGCGACGCGCTGTCCGCGCGTGCCGATCTCGTCGACATGGAGGGCTTCGCGGTTGCCTATGCCGCCCGCCGCATGGGCGCGCGGTGCCGACTTGTCAAGCACGTGAGCGACCGGGCCGACGATTCGGCGCTCGACTGGCCGAAGCAGGTCGACCGCAGCGCGCAGGAACTCGCCCGCTGGCTCGTCGAGCGTTACTGAACGATTCCATGACGAACGATCTCAGCGCCCGTCCGTACGTTCGGTGAGGGTGACGGTCACCGCGCCGGTGGTCAGGGTGAGCACCTCCCCGTCGAGAGTCCACCGGGGTGTGCCCGCGAACAGCGTCCGTACCCAGTCGTCGGCGCCGTCGCGCGGGGGAGGACACGCCATTCTCGTGGACGCGAGCGTCCCGGCGCGGATCCTGCTCCCGGACAGGTCGGCGGTGCCGGTGAACCGGTTGCATCCGGCGGACGCCGCGACCCGCTCCCGAGCGGGGAACGACAACTGGAGCGGACCGCCGCCGGGGATCGGCCGCCCCTCGACCTCGGTCGAGATGTAACGGCGACCGATCGGGTCGGACGGCGACGACCCGAACATTCCGCACCCGGACAGCAGCGCACCCAGTGCGAGGACGACGACCACGCGGACTGCTCCCGGCATGGGTCTCACGGTACCGAGGAGGGATCAGCGGGCCGTGAACTCCAGTCCGTCGGTGCCGTTCGCTGCGGTGAGAATCATCGACGAGCCCCGGACGATGTAGGTGGTCTCACCTGCGAGCACGTTCAGGACGTGCGTCTCGATGTCGGCGAGCTCGGGATCGGCGCAGGCCGCGCGGGTCATGGTGAGCGGTTCGAACAGGATGACATCGTCGCCCACCTCGGCGCTGCCGCCGAACTCGTTGCACCCCGTGTTCCCGGTGAGGGTGCCGTCGTCGGCCAGGGTGAGCGTCGGCGCGGCGTTCTCCAGGGCGACCGACCTGACGACGGCGTCGGCGGTGCGCAGCGAGGTCACCACCCACTCGGTGCCGGTGATCGGCAGATCGGGGTCGACGACCTTCTCGTCCTCGAGCGAGACCGTGATGTCGTCGCCGGTGAGCATGAAGGTGTCCCCGTCGAGCGACCAGCGCGGCTCGGCGTCGAACAGCGTGGTGAGCCAAGCGTCTGCTCCCTCGCGTTCCGGCAGGCAGGCCATCATCGTGCTCGCCAGGTCCGATGCCTTCACTCGGCCGTCGGCCAGGTCCACGCCGCCGACGAAACGGTTGCAGCCGGCGGTCGCGGAGATGCGTCCGTCCTCCGGGAACTCGACGACCATCGGTCCGTCGCCCGGGATCTGCGTGCCGGTCACGCTCGTCGAGACGAAGGTGCGGCCGGTGAGGTCCTCCGCGGAGTTGCCGTCGGCCGAATCCGAATCGGTGCTGCACGCGGCGGCCACCGCTGTCAGGGAGACCAGTGCGAGCACCCGGAATGTGCGAATCATGCCGTTACGGTACGGCGCTCGACCCAGATTTGCGGCTACCTCGACCGGTCACGACACGGTGTGCGAGTTCGGCCCAGTTGTCGGCGAGTCGGCGGAGCGGATGTCCCAGCTCGCGCCACTGGTGGAGCACGAGGGTGGCCTCGAGCGACGCGACCAGCGAGGTCGCCAGCAATCGGGTGTCGCCGGTGACTCCGGCGGCACGCAGCAGTGCGTCGACGTGGGCGAGCGAGACCAGGTGGGCGGGAGCGGTGTAGTGGGAGTCGGTGGCGGATTCGGCCGCGCGGAGCAGTTCGCCCTGCACCTCGACGAGTTCGATGCGTGCACGACCGAAGGCGATGAGCCGGTCCAGGGCCTCGGCGTCGGGGCCGAGCGGTGGCGGGCCGAACAGGAAGCCCTGCTGGAACTCGCGCTCGCTGTGGTCGAGCAGTGCCCGGACGAGCCCGGCGCGGGAGCCGAACCTGCGGAAGACGGTGCCCTTGCCGACCCCGGCCCGCGCCGCGACGGCGTCCATCGTCACGGCATCGACGCCGCGCTCGGCGACGAGCAGGGCGGCGGCGTCGAGCAGACGGGAACGATTGCGCGCTGCGTCGCCCCGTTCGGAGAGTCGTTCGTCCGCCAGGGGGAGAGCCCGGCTGTTCGCCGCAGACAGCGCCCGACCGTCCGCGTGCGGGAGGGGGCGAGTGTTCACAAGGTCACACTCTAGCGGGGCAGGGAATAAAGCGGACCACGGTCCGTTTAAAATTGCGTAGTCAACCACTTCGACCCGAGGATGTTCCCATGACCCGAGTTCTCGCCCTCGTCGGCAGCCTGCGTGACGGCTCCGTCTCCCGCCAGCTCGCCGAGACCGCCGCGGCGGTTGCTGCCGAGAACGTCGAGGTGACCCTCTACGAGGGCCTCGCCGACGTTCCCTTCTACAACGAGGATCTCGACGGCGAGGCTGCCCCCGCTGCTGCCGTGGCTCTGCGCGACGCCGCTGCCGAGGTCGATGCCGTGCTGATCGTCACGCCCGAGTACAACGGCACCGTCTCCGCGGTGCTCAAGAACGCCGTCGACTGGCTGTCGCGCCCCTACGGTGCCGGCGCACTGAGCGGCAAGCCCGTCGCCATCGTCAGCCAGTCGCCCAGCCAGAACGCTGCGAAGTGGGCGCTCGAGGACGCGGTCAAGGTCGTCGGAATCGCCGGCGGCAAGGTCGTCGACGCCGGCTCGCTGTCGGTCGGCGAAACCTTCGGCAAGTTCGGCGGCGAGCACGCCAAGGAGCACGCCGAGACCGCGCAGCAGGTCGCAACGGTCGTCGCCGCACTGGCCGACGCCACCAAGGTGCTCGCCGACGCCTGATCGAGACGTCCGTCGTCCCTGCCGGTACCGCCGGCACCGAGAGCGGCCGGCGGACCGACCGACACCCCCGGTGCCGGAGACCCGTGAGGTCTCCGGCACCGCGTATCCGCAGGGTCCGGCCGAGCCGCGGACGCTCCGCTCGTCGCTCGTCGCATCTCGACGGTTCGATGACGCCTGCAGCGGGAATGCCCCGAACACAGCCCACTGTTCGGAGGTTTGCCCATGACAAGCGGGGACACGAGGACCGATACCGGCCACCGACCCGATCTCGACATAGTTCTCCACGTCGACGGGGTGGAGCGTCGCGTCCCGATCGACGTCCGCACCACCGTGCTCGACGCACTGCGCGACCGCCTCGGGATCACGTCCCCGAAGAAGGGATGCGATCTCGGTCAGTGCGGAGCGTGCACCGTGCTGATCGACGGCCGGCGCACCCTCTCGTGCCTGGCCCTCGCCGCCTCGCACGACGGCGCCGAGATCGTCACCGCCGCCGGACTCGGCGACGGGGAGATGCATCCGCTCCAGGCGCAGTTCATCGAGGACGACGCCTTCCAGTGCGGCTACTGCACCCCCGGCCAGATCTGTTCGGCCGTCGGCATGCTCGACGAGTTCGCCGACGGGGCGCCGAGTCACGTAACGGCCGATCTCGAACAGGCACCCGAACTCGACGACGACGAGATCCGGGAACGCATGAGCGGCAATCTGTGCCGCTGCGCCGCCTATCCCAACATCGTCTCGGCGATCCGCACCGTCGCCACCGGCGACAGCCGAATCGGTGCAGGCGACAGCCGAATCGGTGTCGGCGACAGCCGCCTCGATACGGAGGAGACGCGATGAGCCCCCTCCGCTACGAGCGACCGGCAGATCCCGCCGCCGCCGTCGCCGTCGTGCACGAGACACCGGGTGCGGTCTTCCTCGCGGGCGGCACGAATCTGGTCGACCACCTCAAACTCGGCGTCGCGACCCCCGATCTCCTCGTCGACGTCTCGCATCTTCCGCTCGACGCCGTGGAGGAGACGGCCGACGGGGGAATCCGGGTGGGCGCCAACGTCCGCAACAGCGACCTCGCGGCGCATCCCTTCGTGCGGCGCAACTACCCGGTGCTGTCGCGCGCACTGCTCGCCGGTGCCTCACCCCAGCTCCGGAACACCGCGACCACCGGCGGCAACCTGCTCCAGCGCACGCGGTGCTCGTACTTCCGGGACGTGAGCACCCCCTGCAACAAGCGCGAACCCGGCAGCGGCTGCTCCGCCATCGGCGGATACACCCGCTACCACGCGATCCTCGGCGCCTCGGAGCACTGCGTGGCCACCCATCCGTCCGACATGGCGGTCGCCCTGCTCGCGCTCGACGCCGAAGTCCTGGTCCTCGGCCCGGACGGCGAGCGCGCCATCGCGGTAGAGGACTTCTACCGACTCCCCGGCGACACACCCGAGCGCGACACTGTGCTCGAACGCGACGACCTCATCGTCGGCGTGCAGATCCCCGCGGCGCAGAGTTCGCTGTCCACCTATCGCAAGGTGCGCGACCGGGCGTCCTACGCCTTCGCGTTGGTCTCCGTAGCGGCCGAGATGACCGTTGCGGACGGGACGATCACCGGGTGCCGCATCGCATTCGGTGGGGTCGCACACCGGCCCTGGCGGGCACACCGCGCGGAGGAAGCACTCCTCGGGCAACAACCCTCCGACGAGGTCTTCGCTGCGGCGGCCGAGGCCGAACTCGCCGACGCGAGTCCCCTCGACGGCAACGCCTACAAGATCCCGCTGCTGCGGCGAACCGTGGTGGCGACCCTGCGCGAACTCGACGAACGACGGGAACGAGGTGGATCCGCATGAGCCCCGAGCCGATCCGAGCAGGTGGACGCTCCACCGCGCGCATCGACGGACCGGCGAAGGTCGCCGGGACGGCACCGTACGCCTACGAGCACCCGGTCGACGATCCCGCCTACCTCGTACCGCTCACCTCCACCATCGCCCGTGGACGCGTCGACCGCATCGACACCGCCGCCGCAGAAGCGGTGCCCGGGGTGCTGAAGGTCCTCACTCCCTGGAACGCCCCACGTCTCACCGAAGAGGCCGAGGGTGAGTACTCCGTCCTGCAGACACCCGACGTGCTGTACCGGGGTCAGATCATCGGCGCGGTCGTCGCGGAGAGCTTCGAGATCGCCCGGGAGGCATGCTCGCTCCTGAAAGTCGAGTACAGCGAGGAACCGCACGACGCGCTCTTCCGCGCCGACCATCCCGACGCGTACACACCCGAGACCGTCAACGGCGGCTACGAACCCGACACCGAGCGAGGCGACGTCGACGCGGCGTTCGCCCGCGCCGAGACGGTGATCGATCAGTGGTACTCCACCCCTGAGGAACACAACAATCCACTCGAACCGCACACCGTGGTCGCGATCTGGCGGAACGACGTCGTGCCGTCGAACAGTGAGACCGACGGATACACTCTGACGCTGTACACCTCGACGCAACATCCGCACGGTGTCGTCGAGACCCTCGCGCCGGTCTTCGGTCTCGACGCGGCCCGGATGCGGGTGGTCTGTCCGTACATCGGTGGGGGATTCGGTTCCAAGGGCGGTCCTCACGCGCACGACGTCCTCGGTGGACTCGCGGCGCGGGCCCTGGCCGGGAAAGCGATCAAGTTCGCGGTCTCCCGACCAGACATGTTCGGTTACGTCGGGTACCGCGCTCCGACCGCCTCGCACATCCGGCTCGCGGCCGACAGTGACGGCAAGCTCACCGGTCTCGTGCACGAGGCGTTCGCCCAGTCGTCCCGGGTCACCGAATTCGTCGAACAGGCGGGGGTGCCGCTGCGCAATCTCTACGACGTCGCCAACGCCCGCACGTCGCATCGCGCGATCACTCTCGACGTGCCGGCGCCGTTCTGGATGCGCGCGCCAGGTGAAGCGCCGGGCATGTTCGCCGGCGAGGTCGCGATGGACGAGCTCGCCGCCGAACTCGGGATCGACCCGATCGAACTGCGCATCCGCAACGAACCCGAGTCCGATCCGGAGACGGGGAAGCCGTGGTCGTCGCGCCGGCTCGTCGAATGCCTCCGCGGAGGAGCACAGCGATTCGGGTGGGATCCGTCCGACCGCGAACCCGGCACCCGGCGGCAGGGCAACACCCTGATCGGTACCGGCATGGCGGTCGCGACCTATCCCCACATGGTCAATCCCGGCTCGGAAGCCCAGATCCGGTATCTCGGGGAGGGGCGCTACTCCGTCCGCATCGGAGCCACCGACCTCGGTACGGGTGCGTGGACGGCCCTGACCCTCATCGCCGCCGACGCACTCGGATGCCGACCGGAGGACGTCGACCTCGAGATCGGCGACAGCGCACTGCCCAACGGCACGGTGGCCGGCGGATCGTCGGGCACCTCGTCCTGGGGAACCGCGATCGTCACGGCCGCAGAACAATTCGGTAAACGCTTCGGCGACGATCCGCCGGTGGGTGCCGAACTGTCCGCGTCGGCAGCCGAGAACCGCGAACTCGAGCACTACACCGCGCAGTCCTTCGGTGTGCACTTCGCCGAGGTGCACGTCGACGCCGACACCGGCGAGATCCGGGTGCCCCGGATGTTCGGTCTGTTCTCCGTGGGACGGGTGATCAATCCGCGAACCGCGCGTTCGCAGGTCATCGGCGGGATGTCCTTCGGGATCTCGATGGCGCTCTTCGAGGAGAGCATCCGCGACGCGCGTTTCGGGCACGTCGTCAACCACGATCTGTCCGAATACCACGTGCCGACACACGCCGACATCCGCCGGGTCGAAGCGGATTGGCTCGATGACGAGGACCTGCATGCGACACCCATGGGGTCGCGGGGGATCGGTGAGATCGGGATCGTGGGCAGCGCCGCGGCGGTCGTCAACGCCCTGTGGCACGCGACCGGAGTGCGGATCCGGAACCTACCGGCCCGCCTCGACGACCTACTGCCCGGACTGCCCTGACGCGTCGGACCGGTGACAGACCAGCAGCCAGCGATTGGTGCCGGCCTGTCGCCGGTACCGCAGCTCGTCGAGCGCGGCGAGGGCGATGGCGAGTCCTCGACCGCGCTCGGCGAGGGCATCCGGGAGTTCGACCGAACGCAGATCCACACGTGCCGGGGCCCCGTCGTCGATGAATACTGCTTCGAGACGATCCGGGTGGAGCTCCAGCGTCAGCGTCACCGAGACAGCTTGTCCCCGGCCGGCGTGCTCGATGATGTTCGCGGCGATCTCCGCGACCGCGATCTCGAACTGCACGCGGTCGGACTCGTCGAGTTCCTCGGCGGCGAACATCTCCGCGACCAGATCCATGATCCGGTCGAGGGTGCCCTCGCTCGTCGGGGCGGACAACTCCCACCGGCAGGGCGCCCCGTCGGACGGCTGCGCGTCGGACGGGGCGTCAGTCGCCATCGAAGGCCGCGTCCGCGGAGTCGTGGGTCGCCAGGACCCGATCGAGGCGGGTCAGCGCGAGCACGCTCTGCACCTGCGCCGTGGGCGAGGCGATCCGCAGGTCGCCGCCGGCCTGCCGCGCCGCCTTCAATCCGGACACGAGTGCGCCGAGCCCGGACGAGTCGATGAACTCGGTCGTGCTGAGGTCGACGACGAGCCGATGGGATCCGTTCTCGACGAGATCGCGCAACTGCTCGCGAAGACGTGGCGCCGCAACCATGTTCAGACGACCGGTGGGTTGCACGACGGTACTCGTTCCGACCGTGCGGGTTTCGTAATGGCTCATCGAACTCCTTCGTTCTCGGGTCCACGGTAGCGAGCCGCGCCGATCACCACCGACAGAATCAACAGGTCGAAGACGACCCAGACGAGGTTCGCGGTCACGCCGAGAACCGAGATGTCGCCGAGGAACAACCGCACCGCGCCGACGACCGCCGCCACGACCAGCAGTGCCATGACGAGCAGTTGCTGACGGAACAGATACCAGGGGACGCCCTCGCCGCCCTGGCGTGTCTTCGGGGTGACCGCGAAATCGAGCGGTTTGTCGAAGTACACGTTGAGGAAGGCCGTCCAGCATGCCTTGATCCACACCGGGAACAGCGCGAGGCTGTACTGCTGGCCGCGCCAGGTCGGCGTGCCGCGGCCGACGACGAAGAACAGCAGCTGACTGAGGATCAGGAACGGGACGAGCCGCGCGAAGAAGTCGAGACTGTAGGCTTCCACCGGCAGGATCCCGAAGACGAGATAGATCATCGGCGCCGCGAAATAGGCGAGGGCCGCGAAACCGGAGAGATAGCTCCACATCGTCGCCCAGTACATGAGGCGCTGCGCGAGGGTCATGCCCTTCTGGACGAGCGGATTCTCCCGCAGCATCACCTGGATCGTGCCCTGCGCCCACCGGAGTCGCTGCGTGACCATCGTCTTCGGATCCTCCGGTGCCAGTCCGTAGGCGAGGATCTCGTGGTGGTAGACGGACTTCCAACCCGCGCCGTGCAGACGCATGGAGGTGGCCATGTCCTCGGTCACGGAGATCGTGGCCAACGCGAGCATCGGCTCGGCCTCCTCGGCGCGGTCGACGTCGACGGCCCGGATCATCGCCCGGATCGATTCGAGCGCGCCGAGCGGCGACCATTCGCGGTCGGCGAGGCGGTCGAGCACGGTCTCGTCGATGGTGAGCGCGTCGGTGCCGTGCGCGTCGAGGGCGGCGATCTCCTCGAGATCGGCTCGGATACCACCGAAGTCGGCATCGACGATGCTGCGCGCGGCGGCGTCGACCGCCTGCTGGAAGCGGAAGGTGACGTCGGCGAGCGCCGCGCCGGCCCGCCGTTCGCCGCGTGCTGTACGCACGGCCTGTCGCACCGAATCCAGTGCCGCGGCGACGTCGGGCTGGTCGGCGGGCACCTTCCGGCGTGCGCGGTCGACCACCTTTCCTGCGGTGCGCAGGGTGCGTTCGACTCCGTCTTCGACGGCTTGGACGTAACCGGTCAGGCCGAGCTGCATGAGCGCTTCGCGTCGGAGGATTGCGTTGGACCCGCAGAAGAAGGCGGCGTTCCAGCCGTCCTTGCCCTGCTGGATCGGGCCGTAGAACAGCGGGGCCTGGCTGCCGAGCGGGTCGGACTCGGGAACGTTGGTGAAGTACTGCGGTGTCTGGACCAGGGCGGTGCGGTCGTCGGTGAAATATCCGAGTGTGCGGTCGAGGATCTCGGGTTCGGGCACCTGGTCGGCGTCGAGGATGAGCAGGAACTCGCCGTCCGAATGCAGCAGCGCGTTGATCAGGTTGCCCGCTTTGGCATGGCGTGGCTTGTTCGTCCAGCTCGCCGCCCGCGTCATGTAGTCGACGCCGAGTTCGGCGGCGGCTGCGGCGAGTTCGGGCCGGGATCCGTCGTCGAGGATCCACGTCCGGTGCGGATACCGGATACGCTTCGCTGCCGTGGCGGTCCGCAACACCAGATCGACCGGTTCGTTGTAGGTGGTGATGAAGACGTCGACCGTCATCCCCTCCGGCGCTGCGGGTGGTTCGGGCCGTCTCCTCAGCCGCCACATCGTCAATGCGAAGAGCAACGAGTCGATCAGGCTGTAGGTCTCGGCCAGCACCAGCGGAACCGCGATCCACCAGGCATCCCAGTTCACCGAGAACAGCCAACGCCAGACGATGTAGTTCAGGCCGACGACGACCGTGAGGACGATGAGGACACGCAGGAACGGTGACGGGTAGCCCTCCTTCGTGACGGCCTTCACGACATCTCGTTCCGTCGTATCGCGACGACCGTGACGTCGTCGAGCGGAGGTTCGTTCACCGTCAGGGCACGTGCTGCGGCCACCAGCGCCTCCGGGGTCGGATGGCCGGCGACGAAACGGCACAGTGCCGCCGGGTCGCTGTTCTCGTCGAGCAGGTCGAGCAGTCCGTCCGAGCAGACCACCAGCATGTCGCCGGGAGCGAGGTGCGCGGTCTCCGATGTCCATGTGGTGGCGGGGAACACTCCGAGCGGGGGACCGTCGCCCTCGAGGGGTTCGACCCCGCCGTCCGCGCGACGGATCGCCGCGAGTCCGTGCCCCGCATCGGCGTGGTCGACGTCTCCCGTGGAGAACTCGATCGCAGCGACGAAGGAGGTGGCGAACGTTCCCGTGTGCTCGAAGTCGTCGGCGAGGTGCTCGGCGCCGAGGGTCAGCGCCATCCCGGTGTCGAGGACGCCGACCGGACGACGTCCGAAGCGCTCGAGCACCCGGCCGGCACCGCGCAACGAGGAACGCACGCCCGACGCCAGGATCGCCGCGCCGAGGCCCTTTCCCATCACGTCGGCGACGGAGATCACGACGCCCTCACGGAGCCGGTAGTGGTCGTAGAAGTCGCCACCCACCACGAAGGCGGGCAGGCAGACGGTGGCGATCTCGTAGCCCGGAAGGTCGGATAGCGGCCGGGGGAGGAGCTGCTTCTGGATCTCGGCGGCGCGGTCGAGTTCGTCGGACCGGTCGAGTTCGCGCTGGGTCCATTCGGCCAGCTCCGCGAAGGTGTCGAGCTGATCCGGGTCGAGGTTCCTCTCCTCGGTGTCGTAGATGCAGAAGGTGCCCACGGGATGACCGGCCGGACCGAACAGGGGGTAACCCGCGTAGAACCGGATCCCACCCTCACCACCGATACCGGGGATGTCCATGAAGGCGGGATCGGTTGAGGCGTCGGGAAGGACGAGTGCGGGGTCGTCCGGCCGCTCGTACGCGCGCGCGATGGTGGTGCGGCACACCGTCCTCTCGCGAGGAACTTCGGAGAGTTCGAGTCCGAGGATCGACTTGAACCACTGCCGGTCGTGGTCCATCAGCGACACCGACGCCATGGGGACGCCGAACACGCGGCACGCCATGCGGGTGATCTTGTCGAAGCGCTCCTCGTGAGGGGTGTCGAGCAGCTCGAGTCGCTCGACGTCGCGCATGCGCTCGTCCTCGAGATGGTCGGGGAGCAGCGACGCCTCGGATGTCATCGTGCGGTGTGTCTCCTGTGCAGAGCGTCGTCCAGGGCCGCCGCGCACTCGGCCGTGCTGGTCAGGCGCCAGTCGGTTTCCTTGTTGTGATGGAACCACACGAACGTCGTCACCGCGGGGTGACTGTCCAAGTAACCCACCAGATCCCGGATCCAGTCCGGCTTCGACCCACCGGCCTCCGCGCTCGCGACCTCGGTGACCGCGACGGGACGACCCGGGGCGATCCGGCCGAGCTCGTCGAAGGTCGGTCCGAACAGATCTTCGGGGGACTGCCAGCGACTCCACGGCCGGGTGGTGCCCCAGTTGTAACCGTCGACCCCGACGACGTCGACGTGGTCGTCACCGGGATACAGGGGTGCGATGGGACTGCTGCCCTCGTGCGGGACGTTGACCGTCCAGATCCAGCGCACGTTGTCGGCCCCCTTGGAAGCGAACAGTTCGTGCAGGTGTCGCCACGCCGCGACGTAGGTCTCCGGTGGGGTGCCGCCGGCGGGACCCCAGGGATACCAGTCCCCGTTCGGCTCGTGTGCGAAGCGCAGGTACACCGTCCCGCCCCAGGCGGTGAGTTCGTCCGCCCACCGGTAGAGATGGTCGTCGTGGATCCCGGCGGCGATGTCGGCCATCGTGATCGACGTCCGGTCGTACGTCCCGTCGCCACGCTGCAGCCACGGTTCCCACGTGACGATCGGGTCGGCTCCCGAGGCGCGCACGATGTCGAGGGCCCCGACGGGTGGTGGGGAGAGGAAGTCGACGAACCACAGCACCGCGCCGGGTGCGGTGCCGACCGCCTCGGTGACCGCGCGGTACTCGTCGACGGCCACCGGGCCGCCCGGGGTGCTGATGCCGAAGCGGGGACACGCGGTGCTCGTCTCGTCGAGCGGGGCGGAGATCGGTTCGCACTCACGGCGCGAGTCGCAGGCGGCGCACAGGGACAGTGCCAGCAGTGCGGCGAGCATCGCGCGAACCGGGTGCACGAGGAGTCATTCTTCCCGCCCGGAGCTCCCCGCGCAGGCCCTTCGGAGGGTGTTCTCGCGGTGCCCTCGCGAAGTTGTCGGTGGCACCCGCCACACTGTGCTCGAGGTCTCTCTCGTACGCGCTGCGGCGACACGCCGGGACACGCCCGAAACGCCGTGGAGGGAGGGTCGCGACCTGGGAATATCACCTTTGTAAGTCACAACATCCTGGGTTCTGTGTATCCGATGGACACAAGGTGTAGTGTCTAGACCGCTGGAGGGCCACAAGTGCCGACGATCTCTCGGGGAAGCGGGATCGGACGGATGAGTGGGCTTCCGGGTAACGCACAGCAGTCAGTCGTCAGGCCGCCCACGGCCGTCGGAAAAGGGGCATTCATGAACATCACCGTCTATACCAAGCCTGCCTGCGTCCAGTGCACCGCCACCTACCGCGCCCTCGACAAGGCCGGCATCGAGTACGACGTCGTCGACATCAGTGAGAACCCCGAGGCCCGCGACTACGTCATGGCGCTGGGATACCTCCAGGCGCCTGTCGTCGTCGCCGGCGACGACCACTGGTCGGGCTTCCGCCCCGACCGCATCAAGGCGCTTACCGTCGCTGCCTGAGCCCGGGCCGCGTTCGCGGCGGCCCGATCGTCGTCTCCGGGCGGACGTGTTCTTCCGTGTCCGCCCGGGCCGGTCTTCGCAATCGAATGAAGAGTGGTGACTACCGATGGCTTCGCTGGGGTCGATCCCGGGAACATCGCTGGTGTACTTCTCGAGTACATCCGAGAACACCCACCGATTCGTGCAGAAACTCGGGATTCCGGCCAGCCGTATCCCATTGCACGATCGTGAGGGAAATTTCGAGGTCCACGATCCGTACGTGCTGATCGTGCCGACCTACGGTGGCGGGACGACCGCCACGGGCCGTGATACCCGCTACGTTCCCAGGCAGGTCATCCGATTCCTCAACAACGAGCACAATCGGGGCCTGATCCGCGGTGTCATCGCGGCGGGTAACACCAACTTCGGCGACTCGTACTGTTTCGCGGGAGACATCGTCTCGCGCAAGTGCAAGGTGCCGTATCTGTACCGGTTCGAGTTGATGGGCACGACCGACGACGTCGAGCGTGTCCGCGACGGTCTCGCCCGATTCTGGGAGTCCGTGCTCCAGAACGCCTGAGCCACATCCGTATCCGTATTCGACGCGCGTCGCGGACGTGACTGCGCGGCCGTTTCCTAACTCCGACAAGTGGGGACAGCACTGTGACCATTACCGATCCCGCTCCCGCCACGAGCGCACACCTCGACGATTCGCTCAAGGATCTCGACTACCACGCGCTCAACGCGATGTTGAATCTGTACGGCCCCAACGGCGAGATCCAGTTCGACAAGGATGTGGCCGCCGCCCGTCAGTACTTCCTGCAGCACGTCAACCAGAACACGGTCTTTTTCCACAACCTCGACGAGAAGCTCGACTACCTCGTCGAGGAGAACTACTACGAGCCCGAGGTGCTCGAGAAGTATTCGCGCGCATTCGTCAAATCGCTGTTCGAGCACGCATATTCGAAGAAGTTCCGGTTCCCGACCTTCCTCGGTGCGTTCAAGTACTACACCTCGTACACGCTCAAGACGTTCGACGGCAAGCGCTACCTCGAGCGTTTCGAGGACCGTGTGTGCATGGTCGCGCTGACGCTCGCCGACGGCGACGAGATCCTCGCCCGGCACCTCGTCGACGAGATCATCTCGGGTCGTTTCCAGCCGGCCACCCCGACCTTCCTCAACTCGGGCAAGAAGCAGCGCGGCGAGCCCGTCTCGTGCTTTCCCGCCGGTACGCTCATCGACACGATCGACGGGCAGCGGGCTATCGAGACCCTGCAGGCGGGGGATCTGGTCCTGTCGCACGACGGGGCGTACCACGCGGTCGAGGAGCTGATCGAGAACACGAATGATCAAGCCTTGGTGTCGATTTCGCACTTCGGGCACAAAGAGCCGATTCGGTGCACTCCGGAGCATCCTATCCTGGTGTGGACCGAGCGTGATGTCGAGACCTTGATCGACGGCGATGGAGCGGATCCCTTCAACGGTTTCGTATGGCTCGCTGCCCAGGACGTGCGCCCGACCGACTTCATTGTCACCGCGGCGCCGTTGGGTGAGCGCGACAAGCGCGTTTTCGACCTCATGGACCATGTTGGTAATGGACTGTACGAAGAGGTCGATGGTCTGATTCGTAAGGTGAACGTTGATGCCAAGCATCGGAACAAGCAGCGTCACAGTCAGCGCTTCGTCGGTGTCAACCGATACGTCGAGGAATCGTACGAGTTCGGACTGATTCTCGGCTGGTATGTTGCCGAGGGCTACGTATCCAAGCGTGCGGGTGTCGACGGTGTGCAACCCAATGGTGTTCACTTCACTCTCGGTGCACACGAGGTCGAGTACCAGGCAGATCTGGCGGCGGCGTTCAAGCAAGTATTCGGCGTCGAACTCTCTCAGTCCACCAACCAGTCGGACCACTCGACCAAGATGGGTTGCAACAGCAAGGTGGTGGCGTCATTGCTGCTGTCGCTTGCCGGGACCGGTTACAGTACGAAACGCCTGACGCGCGATGTCATGACTGCCGATGAAGAGTTTCAGCGCGGTCTGCTTGCGGGCTTGTTCAGGGGCGACGGCTGCAGCACCAATGGCGGCATGATCCTCGATCTCGTCAATCCGGAACTGGTGGATCAGGTGCAGTTGATCCTGCGCCGCCTGGGCATCGTGTCGGTTGTTCGCCAGTACATCAACCAGGCGGGCAATGTGACGGGCCATGTGTTCGTCCCCGGGGTGCCCGGTACCAACGAAGACTTCATCTTCGACGTCGGCAAGAACCTGCACAACTATGTCGGGCGGAAGGGCGCCAAGCGCACGACCTATCAGGTGGCGCACGGGCGTCATGTCTACGGAATCCGTGAGATCGCGAAGACCGACGAGACGCCGAGCAAGGTGTACAACCTGCACGTCGAGGGCACACATACCTATACGATTCGCGGCGCTGTGGTGCACAATTGCTTCCTGCTCCGCATCGAGGACAACATGGAGTCGATCGGCCGCTCCATCAACTCCGCACTGCAGCTGTCCAAGCGCGGTGGCGGTGTCGCCTTGCTGCTCAGCAACATTCGTGAGCACGGCGCTCCGATCAAGAAGATCGAGAACCAGTCCTCCGGCGTCATCCCGATCATGAAGCTGCTCGAGGACTCCTTCTCCTACGCCAACCAGCTCGGTGCCCGTCAGGGTGCCGGTGCGGTCTACCTGCACGCGCACCACCCCGACATCTACCGCTTCCTCGACACCAAGCGCGAGAACGCCGACGAGAAGATCCGCATCAAGACCCTCTCGCTGGGCGTCGTCATCCCCGACATCACCTTCGAGCTGGCGAAGAAGAACGAGGACATGTACCTGTTCTCGCCGTACGACGTCGAGCGCGTCTACGGCAAGCCCTTCGCCGACATCGACGTCACCGAGAAGTACTACGAGATGGTCGACGACAAGCGCATCCGCAAGTCGAAGATCAAGGCGCGCGAGTTCTTCCAGACCGTCGCCGAGCTGCAGTTCGAGTCGGGCTACCCCTACGTCATGTTCGAGGACACGGTGAACCGGGCCAACCCGATCGCCGGCAAGATCACGCACTCGAACCTGTGCTCGGAGATCCTGCAGGTCTCGACTCCCTCGGAGTTCAACGACGACCTGTCCTACAGTCATGTAGGCAAGGACATCTCGTGCAACCTCGGCTCGCTGAACATCGCGAAGACGATGGACTCGCCCGACTTCGCGCAGACCATCGAGGTCGCCATCCGCGGCCTGACGGCCGTCTCCGACCAGACGACGATCTCGTCGGTGCCGTCGATCGAGCGGGGCAACAACGAATCCCACGCCATCGGCCTCGGCCAGATGAACCTGCACGGCTTCCTCGCCCGCGAGCACATCTTCTACGGGTCCGAAGAAGGCGTCGACTTCACGAACATCTACTTCTACACCGTGCTGTTCCACGCCCTGCGTGCGTCGAACAAGATCGCGATCGAGCGCGGCTCGTACTTCAAGGGCTTCCCGGAGTCGAAGTACGCCTCGGGTGAGTTCTTCGACAAGTACACCGATCAGGTGTGGGAGCCGGCCACCGAGCGGGTCCGTCAGCTGTTCGCCGAGTCGGACATCGCGATCCCCACGCAGCAGGACTGGCGCGAGCTGAAGGAGTCCGTGCAGAAGCACGGCATCTACAACCAGAACCTGCAGGCGGTTCCGCCCACCGGTTCGATCTCGTACATCAACCACTCGACGAGCTCGATCCACCCGGTCGCGTCGAAGATCGAGATCCGCAAGGAGGGCAAGATCGGGCGTGTCTACTACCCGGCGCCCTACATGACGAACGAGAATCTCGAGTACTTCCAGGATGCATACGAGATCGGCTACGAGAAGATCATCGACACCTACGCTGCTGCGACGCAGCACGTCGACCAGGGGCTGTCGCTGACACTGTTCTTCAAGGACACCGTCACCACCCGCGACGTGAACAAGGCGCAGATCTACGCGTGGCGCAAGGGAATCAAGACCCTGTACTACATCCGCCTGCGGCAGATGGCGCTCGAGGGCACCGAGGTGGAGGGTTGCGTCTCCTGCATGTTGTGACCCTGCTCCACGACAGTCTTTGCATCAGCACACAATTCAGGTAGGTAACCGATGACTGCAGCAGCACACTCGCCGGCCGACGGCGTGCGCGTCAAACTCATCGATCGCGTCTCCGCGATCAACTGGAACCGCGTCCCCGACGACAAGGACGCCGAGGTCTGGGATCGTCTCACCGGCAACTTCTGGCTCCCGGAGAAGGTGCCGGTCTCCAACGACATCCAGTCGTGGGGCACGCTCACCGAGTACGAGCAGGAACTGACGATGCGGGTCTTCACGGGCCTGACGCTGCTCGACACCATCCAGGGCACGGTCGGCGCGGTCTCGCTCATCCCCGATGCGGTGACCCCGCACGAGGAAGCGGTGCTGACGAACATCGCGTTCATGGAGTCGGTGCATGCGAAGAGCTACTCGCAGATCTTCTCGACGCTGTGCTCGAGCCGCCAGATCGACGACGCCTTCCGCTGGTCGGAGGAGAACGAGCACCTGCAGCGCAAGGCGCAGATCATCCTCGACTACTACAAGGGCGACGACCCGCTCAAGCGCAAGGCCGCCTCGACGCTGCTCGAGTCGTTCCTGTTCTACTCGGGCTTCTACCTGCCGATGTACTGGTCGTCGCGGGCCAAGCTCACCAACACCGCCGACATGATCCGCCTGATCATTCGCGACGAGGCCGTCCACGGCTACTACATCGGCTACAAGTACCAGCGCGGGCTCGAGACGATCACGCAGGCCGAGCGCGACGAGCTCAAGGACTGGGTCTTCGAACTGCTCTTCGAGCTGTACGACAACGAGACCCACTACACGGCCGACCTCTACGACCAGGTCGGGCTCACCGAGGACGTCAAGAAGTTCCTGCGCTACAACGCGAACAAGGCGCTGATGAACCTCGGTTACGAGGCGCTGTTCCCGAAGGACGAGACGGACGTCAACCCGGCCATCCTGTCGGCGTTGTCGCCGAACGCCGACGAGAACCACGACTTCTTCTCGGGCTCCGGCAGCTCCTACGTGATCGGCAAGGCCGTCGTCACAGAAGACGACGACTGGGACTTCTGACGTAGACGTTCTCTGTCACCGGCCCGAACGCATCGATCCCGTACACCGGCGCAGCAGCGCCCGTGTGCGGGATCGCGTGCTTTTCGCGGCCCGGCCCGTCCCCGATAGCATCGCTCCTCGTGACCGAGACAAGAGAAGCGTCGGGCTCGCCTCGGCCGGTGACAATCGAACGCGTGCCGTCGGGCGGGCGGGCAGTCGAGCAGCGGACCCGTCTGTGGGCGGTGCTCGCCGCCGTCGTGGGGATCGTCGCATCCATCGCGATGCCGTTCCTGCCCGTGACGCAGACCACTGCGACCATCGACTGGCCGCAGAGCGAGAGCAACGCAGGCATCTCGGCGCCGTTGGTGTCCTACGCACCGGTCGATCTCGACGCCACGATCGAGTGCCGGTCCGTGCGCGACGCGCTGCCGGACGGCGGCACCGTCTTCTCCACACTTCCCGCAGGAGCTCCCGACCGTGAACGCTACGGGCTGATCGCCCGTGTCCGGCCGGCCGGTGACGACGGGCCGGCGGTGTTCGAGGTGATCTCCCGCAACACACTGCTCGCCTCCGCGCCGGTGGACGACCTGGCCGGGGACTGCTCGGTCACCCTGTCCTCGAACTCGGAACGCACCGTCGCCACGATCACCGGCTCGGCCGCGGCGTCAGGGGAGCGGACCTTCGACCGAGACCTGCGGCCCCAGCTCGTCGGCATCTTCACCGACCTGCCCGGTCCCGCACTCGACGGTGTCTCGGTCACCGCGACCGTCGACACCCGCTTCACGACGTCTCCGACGGTGCTGAAGATCGTCGCGATGATCGTCGCGGTGGTCGCCACGGCACTGGCGTTGTGGACGCTGGCCCGGCTCGAT
Source organism: Rhodococcus sp. Chr-9 (assembly GCF_000801125.1). Lineage (NCBI taxonomy): Bacteria > Bacillati > Actinomycetota > Actinomycetes > Mycobacteriales > Nocardiaceae > Rhodococcus > Rhodococcus sp. Chr-9. The sequence continues at coordinate 39,386 of NZ_JTIZ01000103.1, read as the reverse complement.
CGCGCCGACGGTCGTCGCCACCGCCGCCTGTTGCCGGCGTCGTGGTGGTCGTTCACCCGCATCGACGCGCTGGTCGTCGGAACGCTGCTCGTCTGGCACGTCATCGGGGCGAACACCGCCGACGACGGTTACCAGCTCGGAATGGCTCGCGCCGCGGGCGCGGCCGGGTACATGGCGAACTACTTCCGGTGGTTCGGTGTGCCCGAGGCACCCTTCGGCACTCCCTTCTACGACGTCCTCGCCCTGATGACCCAGGTCTCGACGGCGAGCATCTGGATGCGGCTACCGGCACTGACCGCCGGAATCCTGTGCTGGTGGGTGCTCAGCCGCGAGGTCGCTCCACGTCTCGGCGTCGCACTGCGTCGCAACCGGCTTCCGCTGTGGACCGGGGCGCTGGTGTTCCTGGCGTTGTGGCTGCCGCTCAACAACGGACTGCGCCCGGAACCGATCGTCGCGACGGGCGTCGTGCTCACCTGGTGCTCGGTCGAACGCGCGATCGCCACCCGGCGTCTGCTGCCCGCGGCGGCCGCGATCCTCGTCGCCGCGCTCACCGTGACCGCGGGACCGTCGGGCATCATCTGTTTCGCTGCGCTGATCGCCGGTGCCCGCCCGATCGCCCGCATCCTCCATCGGCGTGCGCAGACCCTGGGATGGCTGCCGGTACTTACGCCGATGATCGCGGCCGGACTGGTGATCCTGGTGCCGGTCTTCGCCGACCAGACCCTCGCGGCGGTGCTGGAGATGCAGCACGTGCACGGCGTCGGTCCGAACGTGCCGTGGTTCCAGGAGTATCTGCGCTACCAGTACCTGCTGCAGATCACCGTGGACGGCTCGCTGGCCCGCAGGTTCGCGGTCTTCACCCTGGTGTTGTGCCTGGCGGTGGCGATCGTGGCGATGCTGCGCCGCGGTGGGCACATCCCCGGCACCGCGCAGGGACCGTCCCGCCGCATCGTCGGCATCACCCTCGGCGCGCTGGTGCTGATGATGTTCGCGCCCACCAAGTGGACCCACCACTTCGGTATCTACGCCGGTCTGGCCGCCGCGGTGGCGATGCTCGCCGCCGTGGCCACCGGACCCGCGGTGTTGCGTTCGCGACGCAACCGCGCCCTGTTCGCCGCGGCGGTGTCGTTCGTGGTGACCATGTCGTTCATCGGCCCCAACGGCTGGTGGTACGTCTCGAGCTACGGGGTCCCGTGGTGGGACAAGCCGCCGTCGGTCGCCGGATTCGGTTTCTCCACCGTCTTCTTCGCCGTGACGGTCGTCGCGTTGCTGCTGGCCGCGTGGTGGCACATCCACCCCGTCGCCTCCACCCGCACCGACACCCCGTCGCGGTTGTGGGCGGTGCCGCCGTTGACCGTCGCCGCCGCGGCGATGGTGCTGTTCGAGGTGCTGTCACTGGCCAAGGGTGCGATCTCGCAGTACCCGGGCTATTCGGTGGCACGGTCCAACGTCGCCACGCTCACCGGCAACTCGTGTGCGCTCGCGAACGACGTGCTGCTCGAAACGGATCCGAACGCCTCGGTGCTCACCCCCATCGGCGCCGACGCGGCCTCCGCTCTCGATGCCGGGGGAGGGGACGGGTTCACGCCGGGTGGTGTCGCGCTCGATCTGACCCCGGACGACGACTCGGCCTCGGCCGGCACCGCCAACACCGTCGACACGAACGACGACCAGAGCTCGACCGGCGGTACCGGTGGCACCGGCGGCGGTACCGGCAGAGTCGGAATCAACGGCAGCACCGTCGCATTGCCGTTCGGCCTCGATCCGGTGACCACGCCGGTGCTGGGCAGCCACGGATCGTCCCTCGGCGACGTCACGAGCGCCTGGTTCCGGCTGCCCGAGCCCGACGCGACCGGATCGCGTGGGGATCTCGTCACGATCGCCGCGGCCGGCCGGATCTTCTCCGTCGACGCCGACGGCACCGAAACCTACGGTCAGCGACTCGAACTCGAATACGGAACCACCGCTGCCGACGGCCGCGTGACCGCGCTGGGACGGGCGCTGCCGATCGACATCGGTCCGTCGCCCTCGTGGAGGAATCTGCGTGTCCCGATGGACACGCTGCCGGCCGAGGTCGACGCGGTGCGGATCGTCGCCTCCGACAACGATCTCGCGCCCGAACAGTGGCTGGCGTTCACCCCGCCGCGCGTGCCGCAGACGCAGACTTTGCAGCAGGTCGTCGGGAGCGACACACCGGTCCTGCTGGACTGGGCTGTCGGTCTCAATTTCCCGTGCCAGCGGCAGATGGTGCACCGCAACGGCATCGCCGAGATCCCCGAGTACCGGATCCTGCCGGACCGGATCGGTGCTATCTCCACGGATCTGTGGCAGGACCACAACGGTGGCGGTCCTCTCGGCTGGACCGACCAGCTGTTGCGGGCCCGCACGATCCCGTCGTATCTCGATCACGACTGGGACCGCGACTGGGGAGCGATCGAGCAGTACACACCGATCGATCCGTCGACGGAGACCGCGGAACTCGACACCGCCACGGTCACGCGCAGCGGTCTGTGGAGCCCGGGTCCGATCAACACTGCCTACTGACGGAACCAGGCCTCCGCACGCCCGGNGAGCCGCAGACGCGACGTCTCGGTGAGTGGCTCGGGGAGGTCGTCCGGCACGAACCACGCCACCTCGAGGTTCTCGTCGTCGGCAACGCGTGCGTCCCCGCCGGTCGCGCGGAGCAGGAAGCACACGTCGAGGTACTGCGCGACGTCGCCGTTGGGATAGGTGATGGGTGCGGTGACGTCGACGCTCGTCAGCCGCACGATCTCGGCGGCGACACCCGTCTCCTCGAGCACCTCCCGGACTGCGGCGACAGCCGGTTCCTCGCCGGGTTCGAGGATGCCGGACACCACGGCCCACATGCCGTTGTCGGCGCGGCGGGTGAGCAGGACGCGGTCGTCGTCGTCCGTGACTATCGCGCTCACCCCCGGCAGCCACAGGGGTGCGGTTCCTACGTGTGAGCGGAGCTGGACGACGAAATCGGNGCAGGCGTGCTGCCGCCGGTCGGGCCGGCGATCAGTTCGAATATCCGTTGAGGGTGTGCGTCAGGTCGGTGAGGATCGCCCGCGCGGCGACCGGTCCGGGGGTCGACCACACGTCGTCGGTCACGGAGAACAGACGGTTGTCGCGCACGGCCCCGAGGTCGAGCCACTCGTCGGTCTGCATGTAGTCCTTGCCGGCCTCGAGCCCGTCCTCACCGGCGAAACGGACGAAGATCACATCGCCGTCCGCCGGGGCCGGGTCCTCCGTGTCGACGGCCTGCCACGGTTGTCCGTCGACGACCGCGAACCGCTGGGCCGGGGGCCGGGCAGCGCCGACGTCGCCGAGCACCTGCCCCGCGAACGACGCGGTGCCCTCCACGGTCGGGCCGTCGGCCGTGAACCGGACGATCGACGCCTGCGTCTGGGACGACACGAGCTCGCGGCCCAGATCGCGCGCGGCCGTCGCGTAGTCGTCGAGCACGCGACGTGCGGCCTCCGTGCGCCCGAGCGCCTCACCGACCCGGACGAACTGTTCCCTCCAGAAGACGGGATCGGACCCGACCAGCACGGTGGGTGCGATGCCGCTGAGGGAGGCGTAGACGTCCGGGGCGGTGGAGGAGCCGAGGATCATATCCGGCTGTGCGCGCTCGATCGCCGCGACGTCCGGGTTGCCCGCGGCACCCACGGGCGGGAGTTCGCCGATCCCGTGACCGAGATATTCCGGCCGGCCGGTGACCTCGGCGCTCGCTCCCACGACGCGCTCCCACAGCCCCAGGGCGCACACCGCGTCGAGCGCCGCGGGGTCGAGGACGACGATCCGCTGCGGGTCGGCGGGCACATCCGACCGGCCTGCGGTGTGCAGGACCGGCCGGGTGCCGGTGGTGGGCTGTCCCGGATCGAGCGGGGAGGGGAGTGCGCACGCGGTCGACGTGTCCCGGTCGATGCCCACGACCGACGCACCGGCGATGCGGGTCGTGGTGCGCACGATCTCCGATGCGTCGTCGTCGGGAGGTGTGGAGCATCCGGCCAGGGCTGTCGTCACCGCAGCGACGGCTGCGACGAGCACTGCTCGTGACCGGTGCACGGAAAACACGTCGGACCAACTCCTGTAGGACGCTGCTCGGATCGGACGGCTCAGGCTATCCGGTCGTGTGACGGTCGACGCCGAAGGTGTCCGCGAGGTCGTCGAGGATGCGGTGCGCACCCTGGATGCTCACCGGCATCATCCACACGCTGTCGTCGACCTCGACCTTCCGTCCCTGCAGGTTCTCCCACAGCGGATTGGTGACGAAGGGTTCGGCCGCCGCCTGCGCCTTGCCGTCGCCGAGGTCGTAGGTGGTGACGAAGATGACGTCCGCCTCGGCCTCGGTGATCAGTTCGGGGCTGATGGCGTTCATGATGCTCGACGGATCCGACGGATCGGGACCCTGGCTTGCGGGGCGGGCGAGACCGGCGTCCTCGAGCACGATGCCGCTGAACGAGGTGGTGCGGTACAGCCGGGCCGTCGGTTCACCGGCGAAGCGGACGATCGAGATCGTCGGGTTGCCGGCCTTTTCGTTGATGTCCGCACCGATGGCCGCGGCGCGCTCCTCGTACTCGGAGATCTTCTGCTCGGCGAGGTCCTCCTTGCCGATGGCCTGCGCGACGAGGCGGATGTTGTCCTTCCACGTCGGTCCGGTCGACTGGGAGAAGACGGTCGGGGCGATGGCGGACAGTTCCTCGTAGTTCTCTCCGTCGCGCACCTCCGCCGAGAGGATGAGGTCGGGTTCGAGCGCGGCCACCTGTTCGAGGCTCACGTCCGCGGTCTTGCCGACGGACACGGCGTCGGTCGCGTGCTGCCGCGAGTCGCCGAGATAGTCGGGGAATTCGTCGGTGCGGTAGTCGACGTACCCGACGAGAGGTGCCTCGAGGAGAAGCACGGCGTCGGAATAGCTCGTGTCGAGCGCGACGATGCGGGTCGGCTCGCTCTCGATCGTGGTGGAACCGCGGAAGTGTTCGACGGTCCGGGGGAAGCCGGCGGCCGAGTCGGACGCGGTGTCGGTGGTCGCGTCGTCGGAGGTGTCGGCCGAACTGCAGCCGGCGACGAGGAGTCCGGCGGTCAGCAGTGCTGCCGCGAACCGGGCTGGTCGGGAGGAGAGAACAGGCACGGGTCGTCCTTCTGTGATTGCGGGGGGAAGTGCACCCTAACCCGTGCTGTTCGCGCGTGGTGGGGTCACCTGCTGTCGCCCTGCGTGTGAAGTGCAGCACAAAATCCGATTGTGGTTGTCCGCTCCGCTCCAGGTAGCCTCGCGAGTCGAGTACGACAGTGAGTAGGACCCGGAGGGCGACCGTTTCGGGCAGGGTCTACGATTCGATGAGCGCAAGCCAGAGACCGTTCGCCTCCAGCCCGAGGTCGAGCGCGCATTCAGGAGGATTAGTGACTGCCGTAGCGCCCCAGCCAGTCCCAGAGATAGCTGCAGCAAGGCCGTACCCGCCGCGGCAGGGACCCAAGGGTTCGTTCATCTACAAGATGATCACGACCACAGATCCCAAGATGTTGGGGATCATGTACATGGTCACCTCGTTCGCCTTCTTCCTCATCGGCGGCCTGATGGCCCTGCTGATGCGCACCGAGCTCGCGGTCCCCGGCCTGCAGTTCCTGTCGAACGAGCAGTTCAACCAGCTGTTCACCATGCACGGCACGATCATGCTGCTGATGTACGCGACGCCGGTCGTGTTCGCCTTCGCGAACTACATCCTGCCGCTGCAGATCGGCGCCCCCGACGTCGCCTTCCCGCGCCTGAACGCCTTCAGCTACTGGCTGTACCTGTTCGGCGCGACGATCGTCATGCTCGGCTTCGTCACCCCCGGCGGTGCCGCGGACTTCGGTTGGACGGCGTACACGCCGCTCACCAGTGAGATCCACTCCCCGGGTGTCGGTGCCGACTTCTGGATCCTCGGCCTCGGCGTGATGGGTCTGGGCACCATCCTCGGTGGCGTCAACTTCATCACAACCGTGGTGTGCATGCGTGCACCGGGCATGACCATGTTCCGGATGCCGATCTTCACCTGGAACATCCTGATCACCAGCCTGCTGATCCTGCTCGTGTTCCCGCTGCTGACCGCCGCCTTCATGGGCCTGTTCGTCGACCGTCACCTCGGTGGCCACATCTACGACCCCGCCACCGGCGGTGTGCTCCTGTGGCAGCACCTGTTCTGGTTCTTCGGTCACCCCGAGGTGTACGTCATCGCGCTGCCGTTCTTCGGCATCGTCTCGGAGATCTTCCCGGTCTTCTCCCGCAAGCCGATCTTCGGTTACACCGGTCTTGTCTACGCCACGATGGCCATCGCGGCGCTGTCCATCGCCNTCGCGACCTACGCCGGCATCTACTTCTGGTTCCCGAAGATGACCGGACGCATGCTCGACGAGCAGCTCGGCCGCTGGCACTTCTGGCTGACCTTCATCGGCTTCCACACCACCTTCCTGGTACAGCACTGGCTCGGTAACGAGGGCATGCCCCGTCGCTACGCCGACTACCTGCCGTCCGACGGGTTCACCACCCTGAACACGATCTCCACCATCGGTGCGTTCGTGCTCGGTGCCTCGACGCTGCCGTTCCTGTGGAACGTCTTCAAGAGCTACCGCTACGGCCAGGTCGTCACGGTCGACGACCCGTGGGGTTACGGCAACTCGCTCGAATGGGCCACCAGCTGCCCGCCCCCGCGGCACAACTTCACCGAGCTGCCGCGGATCCGTTCGGAGCGTCCCGCCTTCGAGCTGCACTACCCGCACATGGTCGAGAAGATGCGCGCCGAAGCGCACGTCGGCCCGGGCAGCGACAAGCACAACGTCAACGTCCTCGAGGGTGCCGACCGTACCCCCGGCGACCATCCGCGCGCCTGAGCGCAGATCGACGATCGACCGAAGCCCCACCCGTTCACCGGGTGGGGCTTCGGCCTTTCCGTGGGTCCGGACCCGCGAACGGGAGCGGCGGTTCGCCCTGCAACAATGAACGAGCGAGCCGGTACGCGCGTGCGTCCGTGTGTACCTCGACAGACAAGCGATCGGAGACGTAGTGGCGTCTGACAGCACGGTGCTGGTGACCGTGACCGGACCTGACCATCCCGGCGTGACCTCGGTGCTCTTCGCAGCGCTGACGCGGCACGACGTCGACCTCCTCGATGTGGAACAGGTCGTGATCCGTGGCCGGCTCACCCTCGGTGTCCTCCTCGTCTGCCCGACCGATGTCGAAGCGTTGCAGGACGAGGTCGAGTCCGCGATGGCCACCATCGGCATGCACGCCGACGTCCAGATCGGGGCCGAGCGCGGCGCCCGCACCGTCTCGACCCACGCCGTCGTCGTGCTGGGCAGCCCGGTCAGTGCCAAGGCGCTGCGATCGGTGGGCCGCACCCTCGCGGCCCAGGGCGCGAACATCGATTCGATCCGCGGCATCGCCGACTACCCGCTCACCGGCCTCGAGCTGATGATCACCGCGCCCGACACCAGCGTCGAGGCCGACGCCGCGCTGCGGCACGCCCTCGTCGAACTCGCCGCGGTCCTCGACGTCGACATCGCGGTGGAGCGCGGCGGTCTCGCCCGTCGTTCCAAGCGCCTGATCGTCTTCGACGTCGACTCCACGCTCATCCAGGGCGAGGTCATCGAGATGCTCGCCGCGCACGCCGGTGTCGAGGACAAGGTCCGCGAGGTCACCGAGGCTGCGATGCGCGGTGAGATCGACTTCGCGCAGTCCCTCGAACAACGCGTCGCGACCCTCGCGGGTCTGCCGGCGACCGTGATCGACGAGGTCGCCGAGCAGCTCGAACTCACTCCCGGTGCCCGCACCACGATCCGGACGTTGCGTCGGCTCGGCTTCCGCTGCGGCGTCGTCTCGGGCGGCTTCCGTCAGGTGATCGACCCGCTCGCACACGAACTCGAACTCGACTTCGTCCGCGCCAACACGCTCGAGATCGTCGACGGCAAGCTCACCGGGCGAGTGGTCGGCGACATCGTCGACCGCGCCGCCAAGGCACGCGCCCTCCGCGAGTTCGCCGACGAGGCGGGCGTGCCGGTCGAGCAGACCGTCGCGGTCGGCGACGGTGCCAACGACATCGACATGCTCTCGGCCGCGGGCCTGGGCGTGGCGTTCAATGCCAAGCCGGCCCTGCGCGAGGTCGCCGACACCGCCCTGTCGTATCCCTACCTCGATGCGGTGCTCTTCGTCCTCGGCGTCACCCGCGAGGAGATCGAGGCGGCCGACCGCGTCGACGGAACCCTGCGCCGCGTCCCGATCGACGGCAGTGTCTGAGCTGGACCCCGACTTCGCGGACACGGCGCCCGAGCCGGTCTTCGAGGCCGCACCCGATCGGGTCTTCGACCCGGCCTCGGATCCGGGTTTCGCCGAGCGCCACGGCGTACTCACCCGCGGTTACGGGCACCGGCCCGACCCGGAGGATCCGGCGAAGGTGCAGGCGATGCCGATCGTGCTGCACATCCCCAAGGTCGATCCACCCGCCCGCAGCGCGGTGCTCGAAGCCGCCGCGATGGCCACCGTGGCACTGTGTTTCGACCCGCGGGTCGGTCCCGGCCCGGACGGCGAACCCGGTCCGTGGCAGGAACCCTTCCTCGCATGGAACGACGCGCGGATCCGGAAGGTCGCCCGCCGCGCCCGCGGAGCGCACTGGCGTGCCGCGCAGGACGTCGACGGAGTCACCGTCGACCACGCCGGTGCCCAGGCCCGGGCGTTCGTGCCCGGCCCGGTGGGGGAACTGGACCCGCGCATCTCCCGCCTGCAGATCGGTGGCACCGACCTGCCCCACGACGATCCGCCCCCACCGGCGGACGGCGTTCCGGTCCTCTGGGTGCAGAAGGACCTCGAGATGACCGTCGGCAAGGCGGCCGCGCAGGTCGGTCACGCCGCGATGCTGTTCGCGGGGGCATTGGACGTCGACACCGCACGCGCCTGGGCTTCCGACGGATTCCCGTGTGCCGTCCGCGATGCGGACGAGGCCACCTGGCGCGAGCTGCTCGCCCGCGTGGAAGCCGGCACGGCCGTCGCGGTCCGCGACGCGGGCTTCACCGAGGTGGCCCCGGGTTCGATCACCGTGATCGCGGTGCCCGGCACGGTCGACGAACGAGCCTGACCTCCACCGGCGTCGTGCCGCCGTGGATCATCCTTGCTCGATGGGTCCGTCGTCCGCGATCCAGAAGATCAGCACCGTCGGACCGTCGACCGGGTACGAACTTCCCACCCGCATCGGGGAGGTGTCCGCGGGCCTGCCGTCGGGGGCACTCGAATCGAAGACGCACACGATGTTGCCGCGATACCACTCGGGTCCGGCGAGGGTCACCGTGGCGGCGTCGCCCGAATGCAGAACGAACAGCCCGCTGCTGTCCTCGAGAGTGACGCCGGTGCGGGTCACGGTGCCGAGTTGCGAGCCGTCGACCCAGCCCTGCAGCGTGCGGCGACTGTCGTCCTGCCACGCATCCTCGTCGAGTTCGATCCCCTCGATGCCGAACCACACGAGATCGGGATAACCCACGGACCGGGCGCGGCCCTCGAAGAAGCGTCGCTGCCGCAGCACCGGGACGCGCGTGCGCAGGCGGAGCAGTTCGCGCACGTAATCCGTTCGCGCACGGTCGGCGTGCTCCCAGTCCAGCGGCCAGGCGTCGCGGACGGGGACGTCCTCGGGGACGCAGTAGGCGTTGTTGTTGCCGTTCTGCGTGTGCCCGAACTCGTCGCCGGCGAGCAGCATCGGTGTGCCCGTCGACAACAGCAGCGTCGCGAGCATCGCCCGGATGTGCCGGTCGCGGGCGGCGAGGATCTCCGGATCGTCGGTCGGCCCTTCGACCCCGTGGTTCACCGACTCGTTGTTGTTCGACCCGTCCCGGCCCTCCTCACCGTTCTCGTCGTTGTGCTTGCGCTCGTACGAGACCGCATCGGCGAGGGTGAAACCGTCGTGGGCGGTGACGAAGTTGACCGACATCCACGGCTGCCGGATGTTCCTGTCGTAGAGGTCCTCCGAACCGGTGAGCCGCGACGCCATCTCGCGGATCCCGGAACGTCCCGCCCAGTAGCGGCGGACCGTGTCGCGGTAGCGGTCGTTCCATTCGGCCCATTGCGCGCCGAAGTTCCCGAGCTGGTAACCGTGTGCGGTGGCGTCCCACGGTTCGGCGACGAGCTTGACGTCGCAGAGGACGGGATCGGTGACGATCGCGGTGAGCAGTGCCGCTCGCGGATCGAAGGCCCCACCGCGAGGACGGGCCAGCGCACTGGCGAGGTCGAAGCGGAAGCCGTCCACCCCCATCACGTCCGCCCAGTACCGGAGGCTGTCGCACACCATCCGCACGACGATCGGTGAGGACGCGTCGAGGGTGTTGCCGCACCCCGTCAGGTCGATGTCCCGTCCGTGCGCGTCGAGCAGGTAGTAGCCGGGCGCGTCGAGACCGCGCCAGGACAGACTCGGACCGTCGACCGATGCTTCGCACGTGTGGTTGTAGACGACGTCGAGCAGCACCTCGAGCCCGGCGCTGTGGAAGGCGTCGACCATCGTTCGGAACTCGGCGATCTCGTTGCCGGGCGTGACGGCGTAGGCGGGATGCGGCGCGAAGTACGAGGCGGTCGAGTAGCCCCAGTGGTTGCGCATCCCCCGCGCACGCACCGATGGCTCGGTCACGAAGGCCTGCACGGGGAGCAGTTCGACCGTCGTCACTCCCAGCCCCACCAGGTGGTCGATCACCGACCGGTGGGCGAGTCCGAGATAGGTGCCGCGCAGTTCCGGCGGCACGAGCGGGTGACGGGCCGTGTACGAACCGACGTGCAGTTCGTAGACGACGGTGTTCTCCCACGGCACGCGGGGTTTGTCGTGCATGGGCGTCAGGACGGGGGTCACCACCGACAGAGGTGTGTGGCCGAGCGAGTCGGTGCTCGACATCGCACCGAACGGGTCACCCTGGTGAGGGATCAGCCGGTCCGGATCACCGACGTCGCCGACGATCCGGCGGGCCCACGGGTCGAGCAGGATCTTGTGCGGATTGGTACGCAACCCCCACTGCGGTTGCCACGGCCCGTAGGCGCGGTAGCCGTACCGTTGCCCGGCGCCGACGCCGGGGACCACCCCGTGCCAGACCCCGTAGGTGCGGTCGGGCAGGTCCACGCGGTGTTCGTTCCCGTCGTCGTCGACGAGGCAGACCTGGACGCGGTCGCTGTGCGGGGCGTGGACGGCGAAGCGTGTCCCACCGTCGACCGGGGTGGGGCCGAGCGGGAAGGCGGCCCGGTCGGGGAGCGCGACCGAGCCGGACACGACAGCAGATTCGGATGCGGAGGACGACACGGGAACCGATCCTGCCGCGTTTCGGGCTCGGGCGTAAGAGAAGATGGTCCGCGTGGCACAACCTGATCCCGATTTGCTCATCGAATTCGACGACGTAGTGGTCCGACGCGGCGGGAACGTCCTCGTCGGTCCCGTGACCTGGAAGGTGGAACTCGACGAACGTTGGGTGGTTCTCGGACCCAACGGGGCAGGAAAGACCTCGCTGCTGCGGGTCGCGGCAGCCGAGACGTTCCCCACCTCCGGCACCGCGCACGTCCTCGCGGAGACGTTCGGAAAGACGGATCTGTCCGAACTACGACCCCGGATCGGATTGTCCTCCGCGGCCCTGGCCAACCGGGTGCCGAACGACGAGAAGGTCACCGATCTCGTGCTCTCCGCGGGCTACGGCGTGCTGGGCCGGTGGCGCGAGCAGTACGACGACATCGACACGAGCCGCGCGGTGGAGATGCTCGAGAGCCTCGGCGCGGAACATCTCGCCGACCGTCTGTACGGGACGCTGTCGGAGGGCGAACGCAAGCGTGCGCTCATCGCCCGGGCGCTCATGACCGACCCCGAACTGCTGCTGCTCGACGAGCCCGCGGCCGGTCTGGACCTCGGCGGTCGCGAGGAACTCGTGGCCCGGCTCGGGACGCTCGCGGCCGACCCGGATGCCCCTGCGATCGTGCTCGTCACCCATCACGTGGAGGAGATCCCGCCGGGCTTCACGCACGCGCTGCTCCTGAAGGAGGGCGGTGTGGTCGCCCAGGGCCTGCTCGACGACGTGATCACCGCCGAGAACCTCAGCGCGGCGTTCAGTCAGTCCATCTCGCTCGACAAGGTCGACGACCGGTTCTTCGCCCGCCGCACCCGCCAGGCGGGACGGCACCGCCGGTGACTCCGGGTCGGGTGGTGCCGGGACCGATCGGTTAGGTTGAGGCCATGGCCAACAATCGCTCGGCATCCACCTTCGATCCCACCGCGGTACCCATCCGCGACGCGTCCACCGTGATGCTCGTGCGGGACTCTGCGCGCGGCGTCGAGGTGTTCCTGCAGCGTCGTGTCGTCGGCATGGACTTCGCCGGCGGCATGACCGTCTTCCCCGGCGGCGGTGTCGACACTTCCGACACCGACGCCGAGGTGCGGTGGACCGGACCGGACGTGACCTGGTGGGCCGAGCGGTTCGGTATCGGCGAGGCGCAGGCCCGTGCACTGGTGCTCGCGGCCGTGCGCGAGACCTTCGAGGAGTGTGGCGTGCTGCTCGCCGGACCCACCGAGGATTCGGTGGTGGCCGACACCGGTGACTACGCGGAGGCGCGTCGTCTGCTGGAAGCGCGCGAGTTGTCCTTCGGCGACTTCCTGGAGAAGGAACAGTTGGTGCTGCGCGCCGACCTGCTGCGTCCCCACGCGAACTGGATCACTCCGCTGGGGGAGCGGCGCCGCTACGATACGCGGTTCTTCGTCGCCGCGGTACCGGAAGGACAGCGGGCCGACGGCAACACCAGCGAGACCGATCTGGTGCANGGAGGAGGCCCTCGCCGACTGGCGGTCGGGCCGGTGCATCCTGCTCCCGCCCACGTGGAGTCAGCTGTCGATCCTGTCGGGCTTCGCCACGGTCGCCGACCTCATGGCGGCGGATCCGGTCATCGAGCCGATCCTGCCGATCATCAGCCGTCGCGACGGGGCGGTCCACATCGCGTTCGACGGGGACGAGGCCTACTACGAGGTCGGTACTCATCCGTGGGCCCAGCGCTCCGACATCTAGGCTGAGGACCATGGCTGAATTCGTGACCCTCGACGTCTCCGACGGCATCGGCACCATCCGTCTCGACCGCCCTCCGATGAACGCGTTGAACCGGCAGCTCCAGGAGGAGATCCGGGCCGCTGCGCGCGAGGCGACCGTCCGGTCCGACGTGAAGTCGGTGATCGTCTACGGCGGCGAGAAGGTGTTCGCGGCCGGCGCCGACATCAAGGAGATGGCCGACCTGAGCTACGTGCAGATGAGCGAGATCGTCGGCGACCTGCAGTCGGCCCTCGGGTCGATCGCCGACATCCCCAAGCCCACCGTCGCCGCGATCACCGGCTACGCCCTCGGTGGTGGCCTCGAACTCGCCCTCGGCGCCGACCGGCGCATCGTCGGCGACAACGTCAAGCTCGGCACGCCCGAGATCCTGCTGGGCATCATCCCCGGTGGCGGCGGCACCCAGCGACTGGCTCGGCTCGTCGGCCCGGCGAAGGCGAAGGATCTCGTCTTCACCGGTCGTTTCGTCGGCGCCGACGAAGCCCTGTCGATCGGTCTGGTCGACGAGGTCGTCGCCCCCGACGACGTCTACGAGGCTGCGCGTCGCTGGGCCGGGCAGTTCACCGGCGCCGCCTCGCGCGCGCTCGCCGCTGCGAAGGCCGCGATCGACCAGGGCCTCGACACCGATCTGGATACGGGTCTGAAGATCGAACAGCACGTCTTCGCCGCGCTGTTCGCCACGAAGGACCGCACCATCGGCCTCGAATCGTTCATCGAGAACGGGCCGGGCAAGGCGAAGTTCGTCGGCGAGTGATGCCGACCGGCACCTGCACTTGTCCACAGCTTACCGATGAGTAGGATCACCGCATGACTGCCAGCAGGACCGACGGGGTCGACCCCGCGCCGAATCCGCACGCCACTGCCGAAGAGGTCGCAGCCGCGCTCGAGGACACCAAGCTAGCCCAGGTGCTCTACCACGACTGGGAAGCCGAGACGTACGACGAGAAATGGTCCATCTCGTACGACGAGCGGTGCATCGACTACGCCAAGGGGCGGTTCGTCGCCGCGGCCGGCGATCAGCCGCTGCCCTACGAGCGCGCACTCGAACTCGGCTGCGGCACGGGCTTCTTCCTCCTCAACCTCATGCAGGGTGGGGTCGCGAAGACCGGTTCGGTGACCGACCTGTCGCCCGGCATGGTGAAGGTCGCGCTCCGCAACGCCGAGAATCTCGGCCTCGACGTCGACGGCCGCGTTGCCGACGCCGAGACCATTCCGTACGACGACGACACCTTCGACCTCGTGGTCGGCCATGCCGTGCTGCACCACATCCCGGACGTCGAGCAGTCGCTGCGCGAGGTGCTGCGCGTGCTCAAGCCCGGCGGCCGTTTCGTCTTCGCCGGTGAGCCCAGCACGATCGGCAACTTCTACGCCCGCATGCTCGGCCGGGTCACGTGGGAGGCCACCACCAACATCACCAAGTTGCCTTTCCTGCGCGACTGGCGTCGTCCGCAGACCGAGCTCGACGAGTCGTCCCGCGCGGCCGCCCTCGAGGCCGTCGTCGATCTGCACACCTTCGATCCTTCCGATCTCGAGAAGCTGGCCTCCTCGGCCGGAGCCGTCGAGGTCAAGGCGTCGAGCGAGGAGTTCGCCGCGGCCCTGCTCGGCTGGCCGGTGCGCACCTTCGAGGCCGCCGTCCCGCAGGAGAAGCTGGGCTGGAACTGGGCGAAGTTCGCCTTCGGTGGCTGGAAGGCGCTGAGCTGGGTCGACGAGAACATCCTCGAGCACGTCGTGCCCCGTAGCTTCTTCTACAACGTCATGATCACCGGTGTGAAGCCCGGCAAGTAGTTGGGTTACGACTTCACCCTCGCCGACGTCGAGTACCTGACGTCGGACGACGGCCGCGACGCTCTCGCGAGCGTCGCCGACCGGGAGCTGTCGACGCGTACGCGCCTCGCCGACATCGGCTGGGCGCGTACGCGTTTCGGCGATCGTGCCGGAATGCTGGTCGAAACCGTCATCCTGCGGCGCAAGACGGAGGCGAAGATCGCCGGCGGCGGCGAGTGGGTGCTCACCGACGACGCTCTGCAGCAGTCCACGCCCACGCGCGTCGCGGCCCACCGCGCGAAGCGGTTGCGAGGGCGCACAGTGCACGACGTGACGTGTTCGATCGGCGCCGAGCTCACTGAACTCGTCGGGGTCGCCGAGACCGTGATCGGCAGCGATCTCGACGACGTGCGGCTGGCGATGGCCGCGCACAACGTCCCCGGGGCGTACCTCCTGCGCGCCGACGCCCTGCGTCCGGTCACGCGAGGCACCACCGTCATCGCCGATCCCGCACGCCGTTCGGGCGGGCGACGGACCCACGATCCGGCCGCGCTGCAACCACCGCTGCCCGATCTCCTCGACGCCTACGCGGGCCGCGATCTCGCCGTGAAGTGCGCACCGGGACTGGATTTCGACTCGTTCGACTGGGCCGGTGAGGTCGAGGTCGTCTCGCTCGACGGTGGAGTCCGCGAAGCGTGCCTGTACTCGCCGGGATTGAGCACTCCCGGCGTGCGCCGACGGGCTGCAGTACTGCGTTCGGACGGAACCGGTTTCGAGATCACCGACGCCGCGGACGACGACATTCCGGAACGGGAGCCGGGGGAGTGGATCGTCGACCCCGACGGCGCGATCGTGCGCGCCGGTCTCGTCCGCCACTACGCGGCAGCCCACGGACTGTGGCAACTCGACCCGCGGATCGCCTATCTCACCGGCGACAGCCTGCCCGACGGAGTACGGGGTTTCCGGATCGTCGAGCGTCTCAAGTACAGCGAGAAGACACTCCGTCAGGCGCTCGCCCGCCACGACTGCGGCGCGGTCGAGATCCTCGTGCGCGGCGTCGACGTCGACCCGGCGGTATTGCGTCCGCGCCTGAAACTGCGCGGGTCGGCCTCGCTCAGCGTGGTGCTCACCCGCATCGGCCGGACGCCGGAAGCCTTCGTCTGCACGCCGTCGCGCTGACCGCCCTCACACGGGCGGCCGTCCTCACACGGACTGCGGTTCGCGCAGCACCACCACGTCCCCGTCGAGGGTCGTGATCACGAACTCCCCGCCCGGGCCGACGCCGGTGCCGACCGGCAGTCCGGTGGCGGGATCGAGGGGTTCCTCCTCCATCGTCGCTCCGTCCGCGAGATCGAGCACCGCCGCTGCGAGACCCCGATCGCCGTCGACGACCACATAGGCCCGGCCGTCGGCGGTCACCGCCGGCGCACCGTACGGAGTCACGTCCGCCCGCTCCCACTCGACTTCGACGCTGTCGCCGCCGTCGCGCAGGGCCGTCAGCGGGGCGCTGCCGTCGGCCGACGCGAGGAGCAGCAGTCCGTCCTCGGTGACGGCGGGACCGAGCGCCGTGGGACGGCCGGTCTCGTGGGTCCATCGCGCTTCGCCTGTCTCGGCGTCGAGCGCCCACAGGGCACCCTCCCCGTCGTGGACGTAGACGGTCGAACCGTCAGCAGACAGAACCGGACTCGTCACCGCACCTCCGGGGAGGTCGGGTACCGACCACTCCTCGATGACCACGGCGTCGTCACCGGCCGTGTAGCGCAGCGCCACGAGCGCCGACCTGTCCGAACCCGGACGCCACACGGTGACGAAGACACGGTCGGTGGCGGTGTCGACGGCCGGGGTGGTGGCGACCGGGCAGTCCTCCGAGCCCCCGAAGCAGGCGGGGAGGCCGTGATCACTCGCGAGTCGCGGCAGGTTCTGCCCGTCCTCGAGGGTCGGCACCGGCACCAGATCGAACAGCGGTGCCTCGAGTTGTCCCGTCTGCGGGTCGACGACGTTGACCTGACCGAAATGCGTGACCACCAACAGGCTTCCGTCGGAGGTGAACTGTGCGCTGCGGGGGCTGCCGCTCACGGGAATGCGCCAGCGACGCTGGCCGTGCTCGTTGAACGACAGCAGTCCGCCGTCCTCACCGACGTAGATGTTCGCGACGCCGTCGGAGACGGGGGTGATCGTCGTGACGGCCGGGGCGAGACGCGTGCACCAGCGCTTGCGGCCCGTGTCCATCTGGAAGGAGAACAGATTGCATCCGGCCTCCGTCGCGGCCGCCACCGAGACCTGGCCGTTGGCCGCGATCCCGGCGGGGGAGCCGACCGGGCCGCCCAGCGGACGCGTCCAGCCGGGCGCGAGGTCGTCGACGCTCTCGGCGGTCGCGGTGTTGCTGTTGCGGGCATCGGAGTGCCGTCCCGGCCAGCCACCGCTCGACAACACGTCGTCGGTGCCGGCCCCACCGCCGCACGCGCTCAGCGCGAAGACCACCGTCAGCGCCGGGACCGCGGTCCGCAGGACACCCCGCATCACTCAACTCCTCCACAGGCGAACGATTCGACGTGTCAGCGTATCGGGCCGGGGGTCGTGAGCCGCGAACGAGGCGGACCGTAGGCTGCCCCTATGACGAGCATGTGGGGTGCACCTCTGACGGCGAGGTGGCGCGGGTCCCGTCGGAGGGATCCCGAACAGGTACGATTCCTGACGCTGTCCTCTCTGAAATGGGTGCTGGACAACAAGGCGTACACGCCCTGGTACCTGGTCCGGTACTACCGCCTGGCGAAGTTCCGGCTGGCCAATCCGCACGTGGTGCTGCGCGGCATGGTCTTCCTGGGCAAGAACGTCGAGATCCACGCGACGCCCGAACTGTCGCGCCTCGAGATCGGCCGCTGGGTCCACATCGGCGACGGCAACGCCATCCGCTGCCACGAGGGTTCGCTCCGGATCGGCGACAAGGTCGTCTTCGGCAAGGACAACGTCGTCAACACCTATCTCGACATCGAGATCGGCGCGTCGACGCTGGTCGCAGACTGGTGCTACATCTGCGACTTCGACCACCGCACCGAGGACATCACCTACCCGATCAAGGACCAGGGCATCGTCAAGAGCCCCGTCCGGATCGGTCCGGACACCTGGATCGCCGCGAAGGTCACCGTGCTCCGCGGCACCCGGGTCGGCCGCGGTTCGGTGCTCGGAGCGCACGCGGTCGTCAAGGGAGACATCCCCGATTTCAGTATCGCGGTGGGTTCGCCCGCCAAGGTCGTGAAGAACCGTAAGGTGGCGTGGGAGAGCGCCGCTGCCGAGCGTGCCGCCCGGGAAGCGGCGCTCGCAGATATCGCACGGAAGAAGTCGGTAGACACGCCCGCGGGCGTCCCCCAGTAGCGACGCGGGCCGGGACACTGTCGGGGGACAGCAGATGGACTACTCGGAGTATCGGAGTCACGACGCGACTGGCCTGGCCGAACTCGTCGCGACGGGGCAGGTATCGGCGAGCGAGTTGCTCGAGACCGCGATCGCGCGGCTCGACACGGTCGAACCGACACTGAACACCGTCGTCCGCAGGCTCGACGACAAGGCCCGGGTCCTGGCACGCGAACCGCTCGACGGTCCGTTCGCCGGGGTGCCGTTCCTGCTCAAGGATCTGGGGCAGGATCTGGCCGGTGAGCCGACCTCGTGCGGGTCCCGTGTCCTCGCGGACCTGCCGATGGACGAGAACTCGGTGATCGTCGACCGGTGGCTCGGAGCCGGCCTGGTCCCGTTCGCCAAGACCAACACCCCCGAGTTCGGGGCGAAGGGCATCACCGAGCCCGAGGCGTTCGGGGCCACCCGAAACCCGTGGGATCCGTCGGTGACGCCGGGCGGGTCATCGGGTGGTTCCGCCGCGGCGGTCGCGGCCGGCGTCGTTCCCGCGGCGGGAGCGAGCGACGGCGGCGGCTCCATCCGCATTCCCGCCGCCTGCTGCGGGCTCCTCGGGCTCAAGCCCGGACGCGGACTCGTGCCCACCGGTATGCGCGGCGGGGAACCGCTGCACGGCGCGGCTACCAACGGGGTGATCTGCCGGACGGTGCGCGACGCCGCTGCCTTCCTCGACGTCATGGCGGGCCCGTACGCGGGTGGGCCGTATCTCGTCGAGCGTGCCCGGTCGTACGCGGAGGCCGCGCGCTCGGCGCCGAAGCGGTTGCGGATCGGATACGAGACCGCGTCACCGATCGGGACGCCGGTCGATCCGGAGGCGAAGGCCGCGGTGGACGCTGCCGTCGCGGTGCTCGAGGAACTCGGCCATCACGTCGAACCCGCCTCGACGGGTATCGACGAACGGCGTCTCGCAGAGGACTTCCTCATCATGTGGTTCGCCACGGCTGCCGCGGAGGTCGCCGAGGCCTGCCGCCTCACCGGAGCACGACCCGAGGACTTCGAGTTCGACACCCGCATCATCGCCGCCGTGGGCAAGGCGACCTCGGCGTCGGACTACATTGCGGCCCATGCCCGCTGGGCCGAGTACGCGAGCGGTCTCGCGCAGTTCCACGAACGCTACGATCTGCTGCTCACGCCGACACTCGCCTTCCCGCCGTCGCGCATCGGCGAACTCGACACGCCCCGCTGGATGCGGCGTGCCGGCGAGGCGCTCCTGCGTACCCGCACCGCGTGGATCGCGACCCGGGCCGGTTTCATCGACCGGGTGGTGGACGACAATCTGGGGCGCACCCCCTACACGCAGCTGGCCAATATCACCGGGCGCCCGGCGATCTCGGTGCCGTTGCACTGGACGGTGTCCGGTCTGCCGCTCGGGGTGCAGTTCGTCGGCCCACTCGGTGGGGAGAGTGTGCTCCTCGCCCTCGCAGGCGAACTCGAACAGGCCCGGCCGTGGTTCGATCGGCAGTCGCCGCTCGCTCCGGCCGAGTTGTCCGCTACCTCGTGAGTCGAAGGTCGACTCAGGGTCGGCCCAGTGGCTTCCGGTAGACGACCGTTTCACATAGGACCGCAAGAGCCGGAACGAGTTCCGGATGGCGCGTATCGAGCGGCGCGGGCTCCTCCGGCACGTACCCGAGCCGGGTGTAGAGCCGGTCGAGGAACACCTTGGACTCGTGTGAGGTGTCGCGCGGACGGATCACCTCGAGTTGCATTGCCTCGAAACCTCGCTCGGCGAACTCCGTCTCGACGGTGTCGATCAGGACGCGGCCGACGCCTGTGCCGCGGACCTTCGGGTCGGAGGCGAGCATCCCGAACTCGGCCGTCGTCGCGTCGACCGGGGTCACGCGGATACAGCCGACCACCCGGCCGTGCGAGCGGGCGATGCGAATGCTGCCCTCCCGCGCATATCGGGTGATCTCGTCCGTGTCGGTCCGTGTGGTGCCCGGTACCCACATGCCGTCCTCGGCCACCGCGTAGACCGCGTTGAGCAGTGCGGTGACGGCGACGATATCGGATTCGTGCGGTGCCAGGCGCTCGATTTGGAGCGTGTGCTGCTCGTTCATCCGCGGTCCGGGAGGGGACGTTGGGGGACAGTGGGGCGTGCGAGCGGGTGACGCACCCGCCGCTTCGCCGACGAGTAGACCTGCGCGGTTTCTTCGGCGACGCGGCGCCAGTCGAAGTCGTCGGTCAGTCGTGCCCGGGCCGCCCGCGCGCGCACTCGGGCGGCCTCGGGATCGTCGAGGGTTTCCCGGACGGCCGAGACGAGTCCGGCCACGTCGCCGGGCCGGAACGACAGTCCGGTCACGCCGTCGACCACGGCTTCGCCCAGGCCGCCGGCGGTGGACGCGATGAGCGGGGTACCCGCTGCGGCGGCCTCGAGGGCGATGATGCCGAACGGCTCGTAGCGGCTCGGCAGCACGATCGCGTCGGCGCCGTGCAGCCAGCCGAGCAGTTCGGTGTGGTCGAGGTTGCCGAGGAAACTCACCGAGCGTGCGACGCGGTGTACGCGTGCCTGCTCGCGCAGCCACTCGAACTGGGTGCCCTCACCGGCGACCACGAGGGTCGTGCCGGGATGCGAGCGGCGGATGCGGGGGAGCGCGGCGATCGCGTCCTGCACACCCTTCTCGTATTCGAGGCGGCCGACGTACAGCAGTCGTGCCGGCCCGGGACGCGGTTCGCGGTCGCGGTACGACCAGGTGGTGATGTCGATGCCGTTGCGGATCACGGAGATCTCCGGCAGGTCCGGACCGTACAACTCGGTGACCTCGTCGTGCATCGACGCCGAACACGTGATGAGACGGTCGGATTCGTTGGCGAGCCACCACTCGACGGAATGCACCTGGCGGTTGATCCGGCCCGACAGCCAACCGCTGTGGCGACCGGCCTCGGTCGCGTGCAGGGTCGACACGAGCGGCACGTCGAAGTACTCGGCCAGCGCGATCGCGGGGTGGGCGACGAGCCAGTCGTGGGCGTGGACGACGTCCGGATACCAACCTTCGCCGATGCCGCCGCGGGTCAGCCCGATCCCGGCGCGGACCATCGCGTGGCCCATCGCCAGCGTCCAGGCGATCATGTCCTCGCCGAAGTCGAAGTGGGGTGCGTCCTCCGCGACCGCCACCACGAGCACGCCGTCGGCGATGTGGCTGATCGTGGGGTGGGTCGACGCATCGGTGCCGGTCGGGCGACGTGACAGCACCACCACCTCGTTGCCCGCCGCGGCGAGTTCGGTGGCGAGATGATGGACGTGTCTGCCCAGGCCGCCAACGACGACGGGTGGGTACTCCCATGAGACGAGCAGAATCTTCATCGCGGGCCTCCGTGGCGTCCGGGCAGTCGTCGGGCGTCGAGTCCTGGGAAGAGATTGTCGGCGCGGTTCCATCCGTCGGCCAGACGCCGTGCCGTCTCGGTGCGTCCGGAGTCGACCGCCTCGGCGATCTCACGCAGGGCGTGGGCGTGTTTGTGCGCGCGGTCGCGGGCATAGGCGGCGGCGGTGTCCTTGCTGACCATGAACGCCCAGTCGCTGGAGACCGTCAGCAGCGCTTCGCGCACCATCTGGTCGTGCACGCGGTTGCGGAGCGCGACCGACGACATGCTCTGCTCGCGGGACTTGTCGATGCTGTCGAGGGTCGTGCGCACCACCTCGTCGTTGAGACGCACGAGATCGGCGACCTGGTCGCCGGCCCAGACCCGCCAGTCCTTGCCCGAACCCCACGACGAATTCTCGAGATCGACGGAGGCGCCGACGTATCCGCGGTCGCGGGCATCGGCGAGGGTTCCCACCTCGATGCCGGCCTCGGGAAGCGCGCGGAGCAGTCGTTCGAGGAAGATCGGACCTTCGAACCACCAGTGGCCGAACAGTTCCGTGTCGAAGGCCGCGACGACGAGTGCGTCCCGGCCGATGCGGCCGGATTCGCTGCGCAATCGCTGCCGGACGGTCTCGACGAAGTCGGCGACGTGCCGGTCGACGGCGTGCGACGCGAGTTCGGGATCGTAGGGCGCCTTCTCGTGCGAGGGCACCGTGCGGCCCGTGACGCGGGACGGTTTGAGTCCGGTGTCGTGGCAGTAGGTGTGGAAGTCGCGGTAGGCGGAGTGGCCGGGATAGCCGGACTTCGGCGACCACACCCGGTACGAGACCTGCAGGTCGCGGCCGAAACACACGACGTCCGAGTCGCGGACCGTGCGGCCGAGCGAGGTGTCGCCGCGCAGCGCAGGACCGTCGACCATGAAGTGCTCGACTCCCGCTGCGGCGTAATCGTTCTCCATGCCCGGCGTGTAACCGCATTCCGGGCCCCAGATGCCGCGGGGGCGATGGTTCCAGCGGGCGTGCGCGTCGGCGAGACCTTCGGACAACGAGAAGGTGCGCAGTCGCGGGTCGAGGAGGGGCTGGAACGGATGGGCGAGAGGCCCACCGAGCAGTTCGATCGCGTCGGCGTCGATCAGCTGCCGCACGACGGGGGATCCGCCGTGGCGCCATTGGGTTTCGAAGTCCTCCAGTGCCGCGGTGGCGGCGCGGTGCTCGCGGGCGCCGAGTGCGCGGTAGGACTCCTCCCGCATGCCGGCCGCCTCGTGCGCGCGCAGTTGCCAGTTGCCGAGCCAGTGGTGCATCCCGGCGAGGCAGTGCGGGTCGTCGAGTTGCGCGGCCAGTACCGGGGTGATGCCGAGTGTGAGCATCCGGGTTCGGCCTTCGGCGGCGAGCCGCCGCAGCACGTCGGTGACGGGCAGATAGGTCGCTGCCCACGACTGGTAGAGCCATTCCTCGCCGACGGGCCACCGGCCGTGGTGGGCGAGCCACGGGAGGTGGGAGTGGAGGACGAGCGCGAACATCCCGGGTTCGCGGGACGATGCGGCACTCACGGAGCGGTGTCCTTCGCTGCGGGGTCCTTCACGGCGATCGCGACCAGATCGAGGCTCGCATCGATGTTCTCGGGGACGATGGCGAAGTCGTCGGTGGAGACCATCGCGA
Organism: Rhodococcus sp. Chr-9; assembly: GCF_000801125.1. Lineage (NCBI taxonomy): Bacteria > Bacillati > Actinomycetota > Actinomycetes > Mycobacteriales > Nocardiaceae > Rhodococcus > Rhodococcus sp. Chr-9. The sequence continues at coordinate 16,183 of NZ_JTIZ01000103.1, read as the reverse complement.
CGTCGGCGGTGAGATCGTCCGGCCACGGCTGCCCGGCGAGGGCGCGCTCGATCTGGGCGTCGATGAACGATCCGCCGTGCTTGGCATCGAGTGCGCGCAGCGTGGGGCCGTGGTGCACGCCGGTCATGAGTTCGACGCGGAAGCCGGCGTCCTCGAGCAGTTCGGTCAGTTCGGCGGCGTTCAGCTCACGGGTGTGGAAGGGGTTGAGCGGGGTGTCGCGGCCGGGGGAGAAGGTGATCCGGTTGGGAGTACTGATGAGCAATTCGCCGCCGGGGGTGAGAACGCGGTGACATTCGCGTAGGAACTGTGTCTGATCCCACAAATGCTCGATCACCTGGAAGTTCACGACCGTATCGACCGATTCGTCCTCGAGGGGAAGTTCGGCGAGGTTTCCGTGCCGGATGTCCACGCGGGGGTAGCGCGCGCGGATGTGTGCGACGGCGCTCTCGTCGTAGTCGAGGCCGATCACGCGCGTCGCCACATCGGCGATCATGTCGGCCCCGTAGCCTTCGCCGGCGCCGGCCTCGAGCACGGCCCGGTTCACGCAACGGGGGAGAAAGTTCTGGTAGACGACCTCGTGACGTCGGAACCAATAGTTCTCCTCGGCGATGCCGGGGACCGTCCGTTCGCCGGTGAGGGGGAGGGCGTGCGCGTCATCGGCGCGGGCGGGGGTGTCGCTCACCGCCACGACATTAGACCTCTCCCCGGAGGGGTGGTCTCCGGTGTTCCAGATCACAGGTTTCGTCGTCCTTCCGTACGGCTATGGTGAACCGGGAATCCCGTCAAGTTACTGACTGGTAACTTAGCGGCTGATAATCTATCGCACACGCCGTGCGAAAGACACGAGTGCTCGGTTCAGGCAGCGCCTTGCCGACCAAAGGCAGCTACACACAGGAGGTCGACGCAGACCCATGACGAACATCGTCGTTTTGATCAAGCAGGTCCCCGACACGTGGTCCGAGCGCAAGCTCAGCGACGGCGACTACACGCTCGACCGTGAGGCCGCCGACGCCGTGCTCGACGAGATCAACGAGCGCGCCGTCGAGGAAGCTCTGCTCATCAAGGAGCGCGACGGCGGTGAGGTCACCGTTCTGACCGCCGGCCCGGACCGCGCCACCGACGCCATCCGCAAGGCGCTGTCCATGGGCGCCGACAAGGCGATCCACCTCAACGATCCCGCCATGCACGGCTCCGACTCGATCCAGACCGCGTACGCGATCGCCGCTGCGCTCGGCCAGATCGAGGGTGTCGAGCTGGTCATCGCCGGTAACGAGGCCACCGACGGTCGCGTGGGCGCCGTGCCCGCGATCATCGCCGAGTACCTGGGCCTGCCTCACCTGACGCACCTGCGCAAGCTCACGATCGCGGACGGCAAGGCCGCCGGCGAGCGCGAGACCGACGAGGGCGTCTTCGGCATCGAGGCTCCGCTCCCCGCCATCGTCTCGGTCACCGAGAAGATCAACGAGCCCCGCTTCCCCTCCTTCAAGGGCATCATGGCCGCGAAGAAGAAGGAAGTTCAGACCCTCACCCTCGCCGACATCGGTCTCGATCCCGAGATCTTCGGTGTTGCGAACGCTGCGTCCACCGTCACCGGTGTGACTCCGAAGCCCCCGCGCACCGCGGGTGAGCGCGTCACCGACGAGGGCGACGGCGGCAGCAAGATCGCTCAGTACCTGGTCGGCCAGAAGATCATCTGATCGCGCCCCGCGACAACATCTGACATATCTAGGAGAGAAGTAGTAATGGCAGAAGTACTCGTGCTCGTCGAGCATGCCGAGGGCGCGCTCAAGAAGGTCAGCACCGAACTCATCACCGCCGCGCGTGTGCTCGGCGAGCCCTCCGCCGTCGTCGCAGGTGCCCCCGGCACCGCCGACGCGCTGCAGGACGCCCTCGCCGCCGCCGGTGCGGTCAAGGTCTACGCCGCCGAGTCCGAAGACGTCGACAACTACCTGGTGACCCCGAAGGTCGACGTCCTCGCGTCGCTCGTCGAGTCCACCAGCCCCGCCGCCGTCATCACCGCCGCGTCCGTCGAAGGCAAGGAGGTGTCGGGCCGCCTCGCCGCCCGCATCGGCTCCGGTCTGCTCGTCGATGTCGTCGACGTCAAGGCCGACGGCTCCGCCGTGCACTCGATCTTCGGTGGCGCGTTCACCGTCGACGCCAAGGCCAACGGTGAGGTCCCCGTGATCTCCATCCGCCCGGGCGCCATCGAGGCCAAGCCCGAGGCTGCCGCCGCCGAGCGTGTGGCCGTCGAGGTTCCGGCCCAGGAAGAGAACGCCGTGAAGATCGTCTCGCGCGATCCGATCGTCGGCGGCGACCGTCCGGAGCTGACCGAGGCGTCGATCGTCGTCTCCGGTGGCCGCGGTGTCGGTTCGGCCGACAAGTTCTCCGTCGTCGAGGAGCTCGCCGACTCGCTCGGTGCCGCCGTCGGTGCTTCCCGCGCCGCCGTCGACTCGGGCTACTACCCGGGCCAGTTCCAGGTCGGTCAGACCGGTAAGACGGTCTCCCCGCAGCTGTACGTCGCGCTCGGCATCTCCGGCGCCATCCAGCACCGCGCCGGCATGCAGACGTCGAAGACCATCGTCGCCGTCAACAAGGACGAAGAGGCCCCGATTTTCGAGATCGCGGACTACGGCGTCGTCGGCGACCTGTTCAACGTCGCTCCGCAGCTGACCGAGGAGGTCAAGAAGCACAAGGGCTGATCCGCTCCGGCAGATCGATCCCTGCGCGGCCCCGCTCCTTCGAAAGGAGCGGGGCCGCGTGCGTTCTGCGGGAGTGTTCATCGGCGATGCATCGCCGCGACACCCCGTCGCCGCCGGCGCGCCTCCCACGGTCGTTACACCTTGGGGCATGACCACATCGCCGGTGCTGTACCGCCCGAGTGGGTTCACCGCTCCCGTCCTGTCCGGCCCCCGCTACTCCCTCGTCGTGTCGACGGAAGCGTCGGATCGCCTGGCTGCGCAACGCCTTCGGTACCGGGTTTTCTCCGGTGAACCCGGCTTCCGGATCCCCGATGCGGGGGGCGGATCCGACGCCGACCGGTTCGACGAGTTCTGCGACCACGTGCTGGTGCGCGATCGGGTCACCGACGACGTCGTCGGCTGTTACCGGATGCTGCCGCCCGAAGCCGCCCGCGAGGCCGGTGGGTACTACACCGCCACCGAATTCGATCTCTCCGCACTCGACCCACACGGGCGCGGCCTGGTGGAGATGGGCAGGGCCTGCGTCGATCCAGCCCACCGTTCCGGATCGGTCCTCACCCTGATGTGGGCCGGCATCCTGCACTATCTCGAGGCGACCGGACACAACGAGGTCGTCGGATGCGTCTCGGTGCCCATGCGCACGACGCCCGACGAACCCGAGGCGTCGAACGTTCGGGCCGTGCGCGACCTGCTGCTCGAACGACACGCCGTCGAACCCGCAGCGCGGGTCCGACCGCTGAATCCCGTGATGGTCGAAGGCCACCCGCTCGACGAGATCGCTCCGTTGCCGCGTCCCGTGGTCCCGCCGCTCCTGCGCGGATACCTGCGGCTCGGTGCCCGGATCTGTGGTGAACCGGCCCACGATCCGGACTTCGGGGTCGCCGACTTCGTCGCGATACTAGCCGTGGACCGGGCGGACACCCGCTATCTCGCCCGCCTGCGCGCGGCCGCCGAGCGTGCCGAGCGGGGGTCGCGGTGACTCGGGTCGGTACGACACGGGTGCACGCGTGGATGCCGTCGAGTCCGTGCGGGATCCGGTGCCTGCCGGACGGGACGGATCGTGTGGGTCTGCCGACGGTGTGGTTGCGCATCGCGACGGTCGCGGTCGTGCTGACGGTGGTGCCGCTCCTGCTGGCAGGACGGATGATTCCCGCGGCGCGTCGGGAGAGCACGGTGCGGCGCAGTGCGCGCCTGTTGTTGTGGTGCGTAGGCATCCGTCCGACGATCGACGATCGGCGTGACCGACGGGCGCGCGCAGGGGGCGTGCTCGTCGTTGCACCGCACATCTCGTGGACGGATGTCCTCGTCCTCACCGCAGTCGCTCCCGCGGAGTTCGTCGCACGAGCGGACCTGCTCGACTGGGGCCTGCTGGGCGCGCTCGCACGCCGGATGCGTGTCATCCCCATCGAACGGGAACGACTGCGACTGCTGCCCGCCGTGATCGAGCGAGTACGCACCCGCTTGCTGGAGGGCGGGTGCGTCGCCGTCTTCCCCGAGGGCACGACGCGATGCGGACGGTCCCACGGCGGTTTCCGCCCCGCCCTGCTGCAGGCGGCCGTGGACGCGCAGTGCCCCGTCCAGCCCGTCGGCCTGCGATACGGCGAGCGCGGGGGAGACCTCACCGCCGCGCCGGCCTTCGTCGGTGACGAGACGATCGGTTCCTCGATCCGGCGGATGATCCGGAACCGCGGTGTCGTCGTCGAAGTCGTGCTCGCTCCGCTCGAACATCCGGGTCGGGACCGGCACGATCTCGCAGCCCGATGCGCCCGCGCGGTCCGTGCCGAGCGCCCGGTCGAGGCCGTGACATTCCTGCCGGTCGGCGGCTCACCGGCCGGTGGAACGGCACGGACGGTGGACGCCGCCTGACGGGCGACCCCCCTGAGCGCGGCGGGCACCTGCGCCGACCCGCTATCCTGGATCGGTCATGACCTCGCCCGCCGCCGGTCCCTCCGGTACCTCCACGACCGTCTACCTCGATCACGCCGCGACGTCGCCGATGCTTCCTGCGGCCGTCGAGGCGATGACGTCGGTCCTCGCCACCGTCGGAAACGCGTCCTCCCTGCACGGATCGGGGCGCGCAGCGCGCCGGCGCGTCGAGGAGTCGCGGGAGTCGATTGCGGCCGCCCTCGGCGCCCGGCCCTCCGAGGTGATCTTCGTCTCCGGTGGCACCGAGGGCGACAATCTGGCCGTCAAGGGCATCTATTGGGGTCGCCGCGCCCAGGACCCCCGGCGTCGCCGGATCCTCGCGAGCGCGGTCGAACACCACGCCGTGCTCGACGCCGTCGAATGGCTCGTCGAGCACGAGGATGCCCAGGTGACGTGGCTGCCGGTGGACGGCTCCGGCCGCGTCGATCCCACCACGCTCCGCGAGGAACTCTCGCGCCACGCCGACGAGGTCGCCCTCGTGTCCGTGATGTGGGCGAACAACGAGGTCGGCACCGTCATGCCGATCACCGAACTCGCTGCGGTCGCCGCCGAGTTCGACGTCCCGATGCACAGCGACGCCGTGCAGGCGGTCGCGCATCTCCCAGTCGATTTCACCGCGAGCGGACTGTCGGCACTGACCCTGGCCGCTCACAAGTTCGGTGGTCCGCAGGGAGTGGGAGCGCTGCTGCTCGGCAGGCAGGTACCGTGCGTGCCGCTCGCCCACGGTGGGGGCCACGAACGCGACGTGCGGTCCGGGACGCAGGACACCGCGTCCATCGTGGCGATGGCCGCGGCGTTGCGCGAGGTCACCTCGGATCTGCCCGGCCGCACCGCCGAACTCGCGCACCTGCGCGATCTTCTTGTCGCGGGTGTCGAGGCGGCGATCCCCGACGCGATCCTCAACGGTCCTCGCGAGGTCGGACGACTGCCCAACAACGCGCACTTCACGTTCCCCGGATGCGAAGGCGACTCGCTGCTGATGTTGCTCGACGCGGCCGGTATCGAATGCTCGACCGGTTCGGCGTGCACCGCCGGGGTCGCGCGCGCGAGTCACGTACTCGTCGCGATGGGGGCGGACCCGATCACGGCACGCGGTTCGCTCCGATTCTCGTTGGGGCACACCACAACCCGCAGTGACGTCGACAAACTGATCGAAACTCTCCCTTCCGTGGTGGACAGGGCTCGCGCCGCCGGACTGGCGAGCGCCGGTGGACGAGGAGGTGACCGGAGATGAGGATTCTTGCGGCAATGAGCGGCGGTGTGGACTCGGCGGTCGCCGCCGCCCGCATGGTCGAGGCCGGACACGACGTCGTGGGAGTGCATCTCGCGTTGTCGGCCGCGCCGGGCACACTGCGCACCGGCTCGCGCGGATGCTGCTCGAAGGAGGACGCCGGCGATGCTCGCCGCGCCGCCGACGTGCTCGGAATTCCCTTCTACGTCTGGGATTTCGCAGACCGCTTCAAGGAGGACGTGATCGACGACTTCGTCGCGTCCTATGCCGCCGGTGAGACCCCGAACCCGTGCCTGCGTTGCAACGAGAAGATCAAGTTCTCGGCGCTGGCCGACCGTGCCGTCGCGCTCGGCTTCGACGCCGTCGCCACCGGTCACTACGCGCAGTTGAACGACGGGGTGCTGCGCCGCGCCGTCGACGCCGACAAGGACCAGTCGTACGTACTCGCCGTGCTCACGGCGCAGCAGTTGTCGCGCGCGGTGTTCCCCGTCGGCGACACCCCCAAGAGCCGGATCCGCGAGGAGGCCGCCGAGCGCGGACTCGCTGTGGCGAACAAGCCCGACAGCCACGACATCTGCTTCATCCCGTCGGGCGACACCCGCGCCTTCCTCGGTGCCCGCATCGGTGTGCGTCCCGGCGCCGTCGTGGACGACCGTTCGGGTGAGGTGCTCGCGCAGCACGAGGGCGTGCACGGTTTCACCATCGGCCAGCGCAAGGGACTCGGTATCGCCGGGCCCGGACCGGACGGACGCCCCCGCTACGTCACCGCGATCGAACCGGAGAGCGGCACCGTCCGGGTCGGCAGCGCCGAACAGCTGAAGGTCGAGTCGATCCGGGCCGAACGCGCCGTGTGGACCTCCGGCACCGCTCCTGTCGGACCGATCGAGTGCGTCGTCCAGGTCCGCGCTCACGGTGGCCTGGCCCCGGCCGTCGCCGAAGCGGTGGGTCCGGGCATCGAGATCTCGCTGCGCGAACCGCTCACCGGTGTCGCCGCCGGTCAGGCCGCCGTGCTGTACCGGTCCGACGCTGCGGGCGACATCGTCCTCGGCAGCGGAACCATCGCGGCAGGGGACCGGTGACGGCACCTGCCACCGGCCGCGAGGTGTGGTCCGGTCTCGCGACAGGCATCGGTTCGTGGCCCGGGACGGACCCGCGCGAGGCCGCGGCGGTCGTCGTCGGCGAACTCACGGATCTGCCCCACCTCGTCGAACTGCCGGCACGCGGCCTCGGTGCCGACATGATCGGGCGGGTCAGCGCCCTGCTCGTCGACATGTACCTCGACACCTCGACCACTGGTTACCGCCTCGTGTCGCGACGCGGCGGTGTGGCCGCCCGGGCGCGCGACCTGCTCGCCCAGGACCTCGATGCGCTCGAGGAGGCCTGGGAACGCGCCGGGCTGGATGCCGGCCGCCCCGTGAAGGTGCAGGCTGCCGGGCCGCTCACCCTCGCCGCCCACGTCGAACTCGCCACGGGACGCCGGGTGCTCACCGACCGCGGCGCCGTTCGCGACCTGGCCGAATCGCTCGCGGAGGGCCTGGCCCGACACGCCGCCGAGATCACCCGCCGGCTCGGGGTTCAGGTGGTCGCGCAACTCGACGAACCGTCGCTGCCGGATGTGCTCGCCGGAACGCTGAAGGGCCGGACCGTCCTCGAGACCGTCCCTGCCGTGCCGGACCCGGAAGCGCTGGACGTGCTCGACACGACGATTCGGGGCACTGGGCTCTCCGTCGCGGTGCACTGCTGCGCGGGCACCTTCCCGGCCGACTTCCTGCGGCGCAGCGCTGCCGACGCTGTGGCCTTCGACGTCGGAGGCGTGCGACGCTCCGACCTCGACGGACTCGGGGAACTGTTCGACTCGGGCACGGTCCCGATACTCGGACTCGTGCCCGCCACCGCACCGGCCTCGACGGGCTGGCGCGAGTACGCGGCACCGGCCGTCGAGCTGATCGACCGGCTCGGGTTCCCCAGGAAGGTGCTGCAATCGGTGGCGGTGAGCCCGGTCTGCGGGCTGGCCTCGGCCTCCACGGAGGGGGCACGGGCCGCTCTGCGTTCGTTGCGCGACGTCGCGTCGGCCTTCGCTGAGGAAGCCGACACGCTCTGAGTATTCCGGTCGGTCCCCTCGACTAGGCTTGCAGGCTGTGAGTGAACCGACGGACGCACCCATCACCGCTCCTCCGGAGGCGCGTGAGCGCTGGCAGGATCTCGCCGAACAGGTGCGCGAGCATCAGTTCCGTTATTACGTGCGCGACGCCCCCATCATCTCCGACGGTCAGTTCGACGCGCTCCTCGGCGAACTGCAGGCACTCGAGGATCAGTACACCGAACTCCGCACGCCGGATTCGCCCACCCAGCTGGTCGGCGGCGGCTTCGCCACCGAATTCGGTGCCGTCGAGCATCTCGAACGGATGCTCAGCCTCGACAACGTCTTCGACGAGGACGAACTGCGCGCGTGGCTCTCGCGCGCCGAGGTCGAGACCGGCACTCACCCCGATTATCTGTGCGAGGTGAAGATCGACGGCGTGGCGCTCAGCCTCGTCTACGAGAACGGCAAACTCGTCCGCGCGGCCACCCGCGGCGACGGACGCACCGGGGAGGACGTCACCCTCAACGCCCGCACGATCGACGACGTTCCCGAAAAGCTCACCGGCACCGCCGAATACCCGATCCCGACGTTGCTCGAAGTGCGCGGCGAGGTGTTCTTCCGGCTCGAGGACTTCCAGACCCTCAACGCCGGGCTGGTGGCCGAAGGCAAGCCGCCCTTCGCGAATCCCCGCAATTCCGCCGCCGGTTCCCTGCGGCAGAAGAACCCGGCCGTCACCGCGCGCCGGCGTCTGCGCATGTACTGCCACGGCTACGGCCGCATGGAGGGCTTCGAACCCCGCTCGCAATCCGACGCCTACGCGGCCTTCGCGGCCTGGGGCCTGCCCGTCTCACCGCACACTGTTCGCGTGCAGGGCGCCGAGGCGGTCGTCGAGCGGATGCGCTACTGGGGCGAACACCGCCACGACATCGAACATGAGATCGACGGCCTGGTGGTCAAGATCGACGACATGGGGCTGCACCGACGCCTCGGTGCCACGTCCCGCGCCCCACGGTGGGCGATCGCCTACAAGTACCCGCCGGAGGAGGTCACCACCAAGCTCCTCGACATCCGCGTCAGTGTCGGGCGCACCGGACGCGTGACCCCCTTCGCCTACATGGAGCCGGTCACCGTCGCCGGGTCCACCGTCTCGCTGGCGACGCTGCACAACGCGTCCGAGGTGGAGCGCAAAGGCGTGCTCATCGGCGACACCGTGGTCATCCGCAAGGCCGGCGACGTGATCCCGGAGGTCCTCGGCCCGGTCGTCGACCTGCGCGACGGTTCCGAGTACGCCTTCGAGATGCCCACGCAGTGCCCCGAATGCGGAACCACCCTTGCCCCGGCGAAGGAGGGCGACGTCGACCTGCGCTGCCCCAACTCGCGGTCGTGCCCGGCGCAATTGCGCGAGCGGGTCTTCCACGTCTCGGGCAGGGGAGCGTTCGACATCGAAGCCCTCGGCTACGAGGCGGCCACGGCGCTGCTCGAGGGGAAGATCATCGCCGACGAGGGCGACCTGTTCTCGCTCACGAAGGAAGACCTCGAACGCATCGCGTTTTTCCGCACCACCAAGGGCGTGCTGTCGAAGAACGGCGAACGTCTGCTGCAGAACCTCGACAAGGCGAAGGAACAGCCGCTCTGGCGCGTGCTGGTCGCCCTGTCCATCCGGCACGTCGGACCGACCGCTGCGCGTGCGCTGGCCACCGAGTTCGGCAGCCTCGACCGGATCCGGGCCGCGTCCGTCGACGAGCTCGCGGCCGTCGAGGGCGTCGGACCGACGATCGCCGCGGCGGTGACCGACTGGTTCACCGTCGATTGGCACGTCGCGATCGTCGACAAGTGGGCGGCAGCGGGTGTGCGGATGGCCGACGAACGCGACGAATCGATCCCGCGAACCCTCGAAGGACTGTCGATCGTGGTTACGGGCACGCTCGCGGGATTCTCCCGCGACCAGGCCAAGGAGGCCGTCCTCGCGCGCGGAGGCAAGGCCGCCGGATCGGTGTCGAAGAAGACGGCTTTCGTCGTCATCGGCGACAACCCGGGTTCGAAGGCCGACAAGGCCGCCGATCTCGGAGTACCCGTGCTCGACGAGGACGGTTTCCGGATCCTGCTCGACGAGGGGCCCGACGCCGCTCGCGCCTATCTCGAAGGGCGCGAAGGGGAGAACTGAGACGCTCTCCGCCGGCAGGTGCCCTGCCGGCGAATTCTCAGGAGGCCGTTGCGGATTCCGGTTCCTCGGCGCTGCGCCTCCCGAGGAATACCGCCGCGGCGAGCAGGAAGCAGATCGCCCCGACGAACGTGCCGGCGTTGGCAAGGCTCGGGTCGAGGGTGTTTCCGTCGTCGAGGACGAACGAACCGACGGCGGAGACCCCGAAAGCGATCGACCCGAGCATGTTCAGCCACCCGCTGATCCAGTCCTTCGAGCGCGGCGCCCAATGCGAGCCCGCTCGCCAGAGGACTGCACACGCGATCGCGCTCGACACCAGAAAGCACAGGGAACCTTCGAGATTGGGGTTCCACACCAGGTGCTCCTCACCCTTGACGGTGTGGGCGTGCAGTGCGGCTCCCGTGCTGACGTTGAACAACAGCGTACCGATGAACTGGATCAGCGACGCGAGCCAGTCGGCGCGGATCGCCGGGCTGCCCTTGTCCGTGACGGTGGCCGGCCCACTGAGCATCAATTGGACGAATGCTGCACCCGTGAAGAACCAGGAACCCACGAAGAACGAAGTATTTGCACCGGCGGTGCCGAGAAGCGTCGCAATTCCGGGCGCCGAACCCAATGCGAACAGGGCGGCGCCGATGACGAATCCCCAGGACTGCATGCGCAATGTCGGGTGAATCAGCATTGGCGCAGTGTAAGTCGAAGATCGGAAATTTTTGTGTTTTCAAAAGAAACTATCCGATCGAATAGGTGCAGCTCAGAACGAACTTTCGAAAAGGGTGAACGGTTGGGGTGAATTGGTTCGGGATCCTTTCGGTTGGTCGGAAGTCGTGTTCGATGCGCGTTAGCGTCCCAGCCATGACGGAAACCGGTAAGTCCACTCAGCGCCTTCTTTTTCGTAATGTGCGAGTTTTCGACGGAGTTTCCGGAGAGCTCGTCACCGGCGACGTACTGATCGACGGAGACCGCATCGTCGCCGTATCCGAATCGCCGATCGGCGACGAACCCGGCCGCGAGACCGACGTGATCGACGGCGGCGGGCGTGTCCTCATGCCCGGCATGTCCGACGCGCACGTCCACCTCGTCGGTAACGCGAACTCCTACATCGACATGGTGATGGGCAGTGAAGCGCACATCGCGCTCAACGGCCTCGCCGAGGCCCGCAACATGCTGCTGCGCGGCTTCACCGCCGTCCGCGACATGGCCGGCGACACCGGCAGCATCAAATCGGTGATCGACCGGGGATTGTTCGACGGTCCCCGCATCTACCCGTCCCAGGCCGCGATCTCGCAGACGTCCGGGCACGGCGACTTCGGCTTCGTCTACGAATGCCCCACAGCCCTCGGTGGGGATCAGGCCCGCGCCGAACAGATCGGCTTCATGCGGGTCGCCGATGGTGAGGACCGGGTCCTCGCAGCCGTGCGCGAGCAACTCAAGAAAGGTGCATCGCAGATCAAGCTGATGGTCGGCGGCGGAGCGGCGTCCATGTACGACCCGCTGTACACCGTCCAGTTCATCGACAGAGAACTGCGTGCCGCCGTCCAGGCCGCATCCGACTACGGCACGTACGTGGCCACCCACGTCTACAACGTCACCGGGATCCGCCGCGCGGTCGCGGCCGGGGTGAAGTCGATCGAGCACGGCCACCTCGCCGACGAGGAGACCGTCGCACTGCTCGCGGAGAAGGAGGTGTGGTTGTCGATGCAGCCCTTCGCGCTCGGCGACCACCACTATCCCGACCCGGATCGCGCGGAGAAGGACAAGCAGATCTGCACCGGCACCGACCACGTCTACGAGTGGGCGCAGAAGCACGGCGTGAAGACGGCCTGGGGAACCGACCTGCTGCTCGAGCCGCAGATCGCGCCGCGCCAGAGCGAGATGGCCGCGCGGCTCGGCGACCACTACAGCAACCTCGACGCGCTGCGGATGCTCACCTCCGGAAACGCCGAACTGTTCCGGCTCGCAGGCGAACGCGATCCCTACCGTCAGGCCCGATGGGGTGTGATCGACAAGGGCGCCTGGGCGGACGTGCTCCTCGTCGACGGCAACCCGCTCGAGGATCTGAGTCTGATCGCCGATCCAGCAAAGAACCTGTCGGTCATTGTGAAGAACGGCCACGTCGTCAAGAACAGCCTGTGACCGTGGCAGCGCATCGGACACGGCACCACACCCCACTCGCTCGGCGCAAGGACAGTCGGTGACTCACTACGGGCAGCACAGCGACGCAGAGGCCTGGGACGAGTTGTCGGACGAGCAGCTCGAGGATCCCTTCGTCGTGGACGGAAACTACGGCGGAACGCCGGTGGGCACAGCCGAACCGGATGATGTCGGGACTCCGCCGTACGGCGCTCCGGTCGTGCAGCGGGCAACCGCCCGGCAGACGCCGGGCACACTCGTGTCGGCGCGCGGGATCGAACTCCACGGACCCTGGGGCCATGTCTTCGGCCCCCTCGACCTGGACCTCGACGCCGGGGGAGTGACGGTTCTGGCCGCGCAGGCCGGTGCTGCGCGTACCGCGTTGCTCATGGCTCTGTGCGGTCGCATGCGACTGACCCGGGGATCGCTGACGGTTCTCGGCGAGGACAGACCGCAGAAGATCATCGCGCGGTCGGCGATTGCGTGCATGAACGAGCTCGACGAGGTACGCCCGTCGGTCACCGTGCGCGATCTCGTCACCGAGCAGAAGCGGTGGGATTCCCCGTGGTACAAGTTCGTTCCGCGGGTCCGTGAGGACGGTATCGCCGAGATGTGCGAGGAGATCTTCGGCGACGTACCGCTGCCACCGCTCGAGGCGTTCGTCGACGACCTTCCCGAACTCCAGCAACTGCTCCTGCGGATCTCGGTGGCGAACACCCGGCGTCCACCACTGCTGGTGGTGGGCCGGATCGATCGGATCGCCGACGACGTCGAACGTGCCACCCTGCTCGGCCGGCTCGTCGCGCTCGGTGAGAACCAGGCGGTGATCATCGGCGACGTGAACCCCGTCGACCCCGATAGCGGGGTACGGGCCGTGGTTGACATGCACGATCTGCTCGGACCCGGTGACATCGGCGTCCTGACGAAGAGGAAGTGACGAGTGCTCGCAGGCGTCTCTCTCGGTAGCGACTCGAAGCGATACTTCCGCGGCACGATGCCGCGCATCGCGATCGCGACGATCATTCTCATGCCGTTGCTGTACGGGGCCATGTACCTGTGGGCCTTCTGGAATCCATTCGGTGCGGTGAACAAGATTCCCGCGGCGATCGTCAACAACGACACCGGTCGTTCGTCGACGGGGGAACAGGTCGACGCCGGCGATCAGGTCGTGAAGTCCCTCATCGCATCCGGTCAGCTCGATCTGGCGGAGGTGTCGGAAGAGGACGCTGTCGCGGGTCTGGCCGACGGAAAGTACTACTACACCATCACGATTCCGGAGAGTTTCACCGAAGCCGCTGAGATCATGCGTCTGCAGGCAGGTGCCGAACAACTCGAGTATCAACTCGGCAACCCGAACAGTCCGCTACAGGGAGCCCTGGCGACGTTGTCGAACGGGGGACTGGCGGCGGACGTGAACCGACTCCGCAGCGGTGTCGACGAACTGAGCTCCGGTGCCGCCACGCTGAACTCCGGTCTCGTCCAACTCACCGACGGCAGTGTCCAGTTGGCCGACGGAGCAGGAGAGCTGTCCTCGGGCATGGTCGAGTTGCAGTCGGGTTCGCAGGAACTCGCGCAGGCCCTGAGCCAGGGTGCCACCCAGGTGCCGAACTGGACGGACGAACAACGCACCGCCACCGCCGAGACGTTGTCGACTCCGGTTGCTCTGCAACAGAACTACACGAACGAGGCACCCACCTTCGGTACCGGTTTCGCCCCGTTCTTCCTGTCGCTCGCCCTGTTCGTCGGCGGCATCATCACCTGGATGCTGCTCACCCCGTTGCAGTCGCGGCCCACCGTCGCGGGACTCGGTGCCTACCGCACGGTCCTCGCGTCGTACTGGCCGGCTCTGCTGGTAGGCATCCTGCAGGTGGTCGTGATGTACACGGTCGTCCATTTCGGCGTCGGACTGGACGTGAAGCACGTCGTGGGGACGATCCTGTTCCTGATGTTGATCTCCGCAACGTATCTGGCCATGATCCAAGCGTTCAATGCGATCTTCGGCGTCGCCGTCGGTCGGGTGGTGACCTTGGCCTTCCTGATGCTGCAACTGGTTTCGGCCGGCGGTATCTACCCCGTGCCGACCACGGCGAAGCCGTTCCAGTACATCCACCCGTTCGACCCGATGACCTACACCGTCAACGGTCTGCGGCAGCTCACCGTCGCCGAGAACATCGATTCGCGATTGTGGATCGCAATCGCTGTCCTGGCCGGAATCCTGCTCGTATCGTTGACGCTGAGTGCCCTGTCGGTTCGGCGCAACCGCCGCTACACGATGGAGAGGCTGTACCCGCCGATCGAGGTGTGAGAGCCGCCCCGTATGTCCTGAAGTCACCGGATCGACGAGTGTTCGATGCGGGAAATGGAGGAAACCATGTCAGAGTCCAATGCTCCAGCCGAGACACTCGCACCTGCCTTCACCGGCAGACTCGGTACCGACCCGATTCCTGCTCTGCGACTTCCCAAGTCGGAGACCGATCCGGAGGCGACGTACCAGTTCATACACGACGAGTTGATGCTCGACGGCAGCTCGCGGCTCAACCTGGCGACCTTCGTCACCACGTGGATGGATCCGCAGGCGGGTCGTCTCATGGCCGAGACGTTCGACAAGAACATGATCGACAAGGACGAGTATCCGGCCACGGCGGAGATCGAGACCCGCTGCGTCAACATGGTCGCGGCCCTGTTCCACGCCGAGAACCTCGATCCGGCCGATCCGTCGTCGGCCACCGGCGTCTCGACGATCGGTTCGTCCGAGGCCGTCATGCTCGGCGGTCTCGCGCTCAAGTGGCGCTGGCGTGAGGCCCGTAGGGCCGCCGGCAAGGACGCGTCGAAGCCGAACCTGGTGCTCGGCAGCAACGTGCAGGTGGTGTGGGAGAAGTTCTGCCGCTACTTCGACGTCGAGCCGAAGTACCTGCCGATGGAGCCCGGCCGTTACGTCATCACCCCCGAGCAGGTCCGTGAAGCGGTCGACGAGAACACCATCGGCGTCGTCGCGATCCTCGGCACCACCTTCACCGGTGAACTCGAGCCGGTGGCGGAGATCGCCGCCGCGCTCGACGAGCTCGCGGCCTCCGGCGGTCCCGACGTCCCGTTGCACGTCGACGCCGCCTCCGGTGGCTTCGTGGTGCCCTTCCTCCATCCGGACCTCGAATGGGACTTCCGTGTGCCGCGGGTCGTGTCCATCAACGTCAGTGGTCACAAATACGGCATGACCTATCCGGGTATCGGTTTCGTCGTCTGGCGCTCGAAGGAACATCTGCCCGAGGACCTGGTCTTCCGGGTCAACTACCTCGGTGGCGACATGCCGACGTTCACGCTCAACTTCTCGCGTCCTGGTAACCAGGTCATCGGCCAGTACTACAACTTCATCCGGCTCGGTGTCGCCGGGTACACGCAGATCATGGAGACCCTGCGCGACACCGCGCTCATGCTGTCGAAGCAGATCTCCGAGATCGAGAACATGGCGATCATCACGGACGGCTCCGCCATCCCGGTCATCTCCTTCGAGGTGACGGGCGACCCCGGCTTCACGGTGTTCGACATCTCCCACGAATTGCGGGCCCGCGGATTCCAGGTTCCGGCCTACACGATGCCGGCCGACGCGGAGGACGTCGCGGTCCTGCGAATCGTGCTTCGCGAGGGCTTCAGCCGGGACATCGCCCACAAGCTCGGTGAAGACATCGCCGATGTAGTCGGGTATCTCCGCGAGGGTGTCGGTCGCGGCCACACCGACCAGGCATTCGCACACTGAACGAAGTCGCAGCGGGGGAGAAGCTCACCGAGTTTCTCCCCCGCCGACGTGAAATCCGTTCGTGGACCGTGTGAATGGAGGTGCGGAACTACTTCGATGTGATTCCTGGCGCGCGATCGGAATCCCGGCGAAATCCGTCATTTCCCCCGCCGGCTGCTAACCTCGGGCATTCATGCCGATTGAGCGGAAACCCGTGTCA
>NZ_JTIZ01000102.1:0-4340 GCF_000801125.1 Rhodococcus sp. Chr-9 | reverse complement strand
TCGCACCCAGCCGGCACCAGTACCACTGCTAACTGCGAAGAGCCCACAAAACGCGGAAGCCGACACGCTACCGACATAAAAACTAGAAACCGACACCGAATCGTGGAAACTACAAAAACTGTAGGGGCTCGTCGGGTCTGTCAGTAGCGTGGCGCACTGACCAGCCGTTCTCCACGGTCTTGTCGTCAGGGATTCTCACTATCCTGTCAGAATCTTCGCGAGGTGAAACCGAAGAATCTGCTGTCGTGGGGCCGAGGATGTGTAATCAGCGCGGATGATCGAGAGTGAGTTGCCGCTCGTGGAAATCGAAATGGAGGGTGGGATACCGATACAGCTCACCGATGGTCATGTAATCGGTGAAGAACGGGTCCCAGCGCACTGGGAAGAACATGCCTTGCCGCAAGGTCTGCTCCGATTCGCGTTGAAGCCGAAGGCTCACTGCACCGATGACCCGATCGGCCTTCGCGCCCATCCGGCTGCGGTCGAACACCAGAGCCGCCGCACAGGAACCGTAGTAATTCACCACATCGAAGGGTCGCGTGCCGGCATCGAGGACCTGGGCAAGTCGACGCCCCACTCGGGTAGGCAGCCGGCTGACCACCCGCACCAACGGCAGCAGCGCCTGAACTACCATGTACCCGAAGACCATGTGGAACAGTAGTTGCTCGTTGGTCCACCGTGTCCCCGACGACCGGCGCCCTAACGAGGCGTCGGACGCATCGGTCAGGAGCCGGTGCAGATGCACACGGGTGCGTTCGAGCTCGTCGGCGAGAGCGGTCCTATCCACCCGTTCGGCACGGTCCATGATCCCCACCTGCCCGGTGAGCCACCGGCACTGCAGCGGCCATCGATACCAGACTCCTCCTTCCCGGACGGCCTCCACAACTACCGGCCGGATACAGTCCGGTGCCGAGAATCGATATCGCGTCCCCGTCGAACCTGTCGTTTGATCGCCACTTGCCCAACACCCCTACTTCACTCCGTACGGGTGGGCTTCACCGCGCAGCGGCGACCCCTCATGTCCTCGCCGCGATAGCCGGCGCCCTCGATCAGCCCGCGTGGCTCTCGAGGAGCGAGGTGAGCTCCTCCGCGTAGGCGAGCTGGGTGCGCAGACGGGCGCAGCTGTCCTCGGCGCGCTCGTGGAACCCGGCCAGCACCGTGCGGGCCGCGGCCACTGCTTCGGGGACCGCGCCGGTATCGGCGATCACGTCGAGAGCGGCCAATAGTTCGCGCATCTCCTCGAGTGAGAACCCCAACGGTTTCATCCGCCGGATCACCAGCAGCCGCTGCACATCGCCTTCGGTGTAGAGCCGGAAGCCCCCGGCACTGCGAGCCGACGGCGTCACCAGACCGACCTCGTCGTAGTGCCGGATGGTCTTGAGGGACAGTTCGGTGCGCGCCGCCACCTGCCCGATCTGCATGTGGTCCGGCTCGATCCTCACCTGTGCGCTCCCCTTCTGTCCTGGTCGAACTTCCACCGTAGCGGGTCGAAGCACCCCTCGATTCGAACTCTACCCTTACGTGAGGGTAGAGTTCGGCGGGATCTGCGGGCGCGACTGTGCAGCCCCGTCCGCACCCGGGGTCGCCCCCGCTCTCTCGATTCATCGCCGAAAAAAGAAGGACACTTCCTGTGACCACTCCTGCCGGCAACGCACCGGCCGTACCCGAGGCCGACACCGACCCCGCCATCTCCGTACGCGCCGCTCTGCGCTCCCCGAAAAGCCTGAAAACCGAGATCCTCGCCGGTCTCGTCGTCGCGCTCGCGTTGATCCCGGAGGCAATCTCGTTCTCCATCATCGCCGGCGTCGACCCCCGCATCGGGCTGTTCGCCTCGTTCACCATGGCCGTGACCATCTCCATCGTCGGCGGGCGCCCGGCGATGATCACCGCGGCCACCGCCGCGATCGCCCTGGTCATCGCCCCGGTCGCCCGCGAGCACGGCCTCGACTACTTCATCGCCACCGTCATCCTCGCCGGCCTGCTGCAGGTCCTGCTCTCGATCCTCGGCGTGGCGAAGCTGATGCGATTCATCCCGCGCAGCGTGATGATCGGCTTCGTCAACGCCCTGGCCATCTTGATCTTCACCGCGCAACTACCGCACCTGATCGACGTGCCCACCCTGGTCTACCCGCTGGTCGCGGCCGGACTGGCGGTGATGTTCTTGCTGCCGAAGCTCACCACCGTGATCCCGGCGCCGCTGATGGCCATCGCGGCGCTCACCGCGGTGGTGCTCGTCTTCGGCTGGGACGTGCCGAACGTCGGCGACGAAGGCGCACTCCCCGACTCGCTGCCCGCCCTGTTCTTCCCCGATGTGCCGCTCAACGTCGAGACCCTCTCGATCATCGGCCCGTATGCGCTGGCGATGGCGTTGGTCGGCCTGCTCGAATCGCTGATGACCGCCAAACTCGTCGACGACATCACCGACACCCATTCGAACAAGACCCGCGAAGGCTGGGGCCAAGGCATCGCCAACCTCGTCACCGGCTTCTTCGGCGGCATGGGCGGCTGCGCGATGATCGGCCAGACCATGATCAACGTCAAGGTCTCCGGAGCGCGGACCCGCATCTCCACCTTCCTCGCCGGGGTGTTCCTGCTGATCCTCGTCGTCGCCCTCGGCGACATCGTCGCGTTGATCCCGATGGCCGCCCTCGTCGCCGTGATGATCATGGTCTCTGTCGCCACCCTCGACTGGCACAGCATTCACCCGCGCACCCTGCGGTTGATGCCGCGCAGCGAAACCCTCGTCATGGTCGTGACCGTCATCGCCACTGTCGTCACGCACAACCTCGCCATCGGCGTGATCCTCGGCGTGGTCACCGCGATGATCCTCTTCGCCCGCCGCGTCGCCCATCTGACCAGCGTCGAAAAAGTTGCCGATACCGACACCGACCGGGACGGCCGGATCGATACCCGCGTCTACAAGGTCCGCGGCGAATTGTTCTTCGCCTCCTCGAACCTCCTGATCTACCAGTTCGATTACGTCGGGGACCCGCAGAACATCGTCATCGATCTGACCGGTGCCGACATCTGGGACGCCTCGACCGTCGCCACCCTCGACGCGATCCGCCACAAATACGCCGCCAAAGGCAAAACCGTCGAGATCGTCGGTCTCGACGGGGCCAGCCTCGACCGCCTCGACCGACTCTCCGGCCGCCTCGGCGACAGCCACTGACCTGCCCGTCGGGTTGCGTCCGTGCCGGGCATCCGTCTCTCGAGATGCCCGGCACGGCGACAGCCGGTCGAGGACGGACTACGCCGTGCCGCCGTGCTGAACATCGACCGAGGGTGCCCGCTCGTACCGGTAGTCGACGTCGGTGGAAATTCCATGCGGCAGCAACGTCACCGCGAAGTACTCAGGCATCGCCTTGACATTGAGGCGCCATTGTTCCGACAGCGCCTGCCTCGCTCAAAGAGGACGCGGCCGCCGACGTTCCGGGGAGATCAGTCCTGCGGCGTGTCGCTCTTCAGGGCATCGATGGCGGCCTGCAAGGCGTTGGTGGCGTCGTCGGCGACCTCCGCGAGTCCCGGCTGATCGGCGACCTGCACCATCATCTGCGGGTTCATCGCATCGACCACCACTGTCTCGGGGTCGTCGGGGTCGGTGCGGACCACGACGTTGCAGGGGAGCAGGAGCCCGATCTGCCGGTCGACCGTCACCGCACGGTGGGCGAGCGGCGGATTGCACGCACCGAGGATCACGTAGTCCTCCATGTCCTCGCCGAGCTTCGCCTTCAGGGTGGCTTTCATGTCGATCTCGGTGAGCACGCCGAATCCCTGCTCGGACAGCGCCTTGCGGGTGCGTTCGACCGCGTCGGGGAACGAGGTGCGCAGGGTGGTCGAGAGTGCGAGTGTCATGGGTGTCCTGCTTTCTCTCGGAAGGTGAGGTGTCAGGCCAGAGCGAGGAAGAGCTTCTCGAGTTCGACCTCGGTCATCGGCTCCTTGCCGTCCTCGGCATTGCCGTTCATGCATTCCTTCAGGCCGGTTGCCACGATCTTGAAACCGGCGCGGTCCAGTGCGCGCGACACGGCTGCAAGCTGGGTGACGACGTCCTTGCAGTCCCGGCCCTGTTCGATCATCGCGATCACTCCGCCGAGCTGACCCTGCGCGCGGCGCAGCCGGTTGAGTACCAATGCGATGCTGTCTTCGTCGCCGACCATGGAGGCGTCCTTTCCTAGTGCTGTAGACCAGTGTACCCCCGGGGGTATCAAATCGGGGTGTGAGTCGTGCGACCGACTTCACCTCGTCGACCACGAGTGTGACATCCGTACCGTGCGGGTATGAGGACGGCGATCGTGGGCATTCCCCCCGGAGTGTGGACATCCTGAACACTGGGCCATGAA
>NZ_JTIZ01000017.1:0-102061 GCF_000801125.1 Rhodococcus sp. Chr-9 | reverse complement strand
GAACCGCAGGTCAGCGCATCCTTGAGCTCGATCTACAGCTGTAGTAGTAGAGCTGGTCGCCCTGCGCGAGCAGCGCATCGAGTTCTACGGCGACATCGGAGCTGAGATCGCTTCCTGCGGCGAGTTCCCTCAGAGTGTCCATGGACTGCGTCACATCGTCCGCGGCCACGCTCTTGGGCGTGAATCCGAGGCTCGTGGCGGCGGTAATGCTGATCACAGCGATGGAGAAGTCGAGCAGCGCCGGCGCGACAACGGTCTGCTCGGACAATGCGGCCGACCGCTGCGCCTCGTCGAGCTGAGTCGTGACGCGCACGGCACCGAGAGCGACAGCGAGGACGAGGGGAATCGACAGCACGGCCGCGAGTCTGTATTTGAGACGCCAGCGACCGATCTGCAGCGCACCTGTTCGGCTCGGCTCCAATTCTCGGATCTCCCTTTCACGGTGAAGAGAACGTGCTTTTCGGACAAAAATTACATCTTTCCGAAACGTTCTACACCAGATCCTCGTTCGGGCACATCCTTCGTCCCGGGCACGGAGACGAATTCCGTGCCGGTCGGCCTCGCCCGAGGACCGGCTCCCTACGAACCGGTCGGCCGAACCGTCGATCGCCGCAGGACGAACACCGCCGTCGAGGGCTGGACCGCACACTTCCGCACCGGAGACGACGAGGAATCCCGGCGGCAGCCCGCCCCCGCCGGCCCCCGACAACCGTGCCCAGTCCTGTGTTCGTTCATCGATGCCCCCTGTTCGCGGCGTCGAACATACACAATGCGTGCGGAGGACGGTGAGGAGGTCCGCCCTTTTCGTCTACGGCGACAACGCTCCTCGCGTGCTCGAATACCCGATCAGGCCGCGCACCCGGCACCGAGGTCCGGTCGCCGACCGCCGGCGCGAATTGCAGAGCCGGCGCACGGCAGGGGTCGCGAACCCGGCATCGCCCCGTGGCACGCTCGCACGACACGAGACGCGGAGCGCTCCTGGACCCGGATCCGGAATGCTCCGCTCATCGCATCCGAGGGGACATCCCGGTGCCACTCACTTCGCCGCCGCGCGCATTCCCGCGCGCCGGCCGAAGAAGCTACCGTCACCGAGGGAGATGCCGCTGCAGTAGCCCCACGCCGAGAGGCCGGACGTACAACGGCCCGCCGCATACAGACCGGGAATCGGATCTCCGCCCACGTGAAGAACTTCCGAGTCCACCGAGGTCTGCAGTCCCCCAGGGTGAAACCTTCGGTCATGCCACGCAGATCGATCGCGGCGATCGGCGATCGGAGGGGCCGCACCCACTCCGCCTTCTTTCCGAGGACCGGATCCGTCCCCGATTCGGCGTGCCGATTGTAGAGCTCCACCGTCGATCCGAGAGTTCCTGCGGGAAGACCCATTTCGGACTCGAGCTCCGACACCGTCTCACACCCAGGTCGGCTGGTGACGGAGTTGCGGACTCGAAGTCGGTGTGGCCATTCCTTCCTCGTAGGCCTGTTCGTCGATGACCAGGAACGCCTGATTGTCGTTCTGGTACATGGTGAGCTGGCCGGTCCGCCCGGGAGGTTGAAGGCTCCGTGGATCGCGGCACGATGGTCGGGTTCGATACTCGTTGCCGGCGTGTGGAACACCCGCTGGCTGTAGGCGCCGGGGTTGAGCCGAACCTCGATGTGTTCGATATCGTCCGGCCCCCGGCCGTGTTCACGGACGAGCGCGCGCAACGCATCGATGGAGGCACCCGTGTAGCAGCAAGGCCGGGCAGTACTTCACGGCACTGTCGAGTATCCACCACTTCATCTTTCCGTCGACGACCTCCATGAACGAGCATGCGAGGTTGAGCCGCGCGGTCATGTCGTAGCCGACAGCGACGGCACGGAGCAGGCTGTCGCCGGACGCATCGACGCGTTCGGCCTCGGCGCGGGCCGAGGAGACCACGATCGTCGCGAAGTGCGCCGAGTCGAAGAGTGTGTCGTCCGCGTCGAGCGCGTAGGTGATATCGGAGTTGAACGCAGCAGCAACGGCAGCAGGCGCTTTGGTCGAACGGCCGAACACCGTGGCCTCCTCGACCCCACCGAGGCGGTCGATCACCTTGTGTGCCATGCGAGTACGTTCCATGCGTAGGGACGGCCCGCGTCGAGATGCGTGAGGATCCGGCACGATCTGTAATCCACATCACTCTCCCCGAAGCCTGTGACGCACCGCCTTCCGGTCCCGCTCGCCGGGAGCCGCCCTCCCGGGTGTACCGAGGCGATCGGACAGGGCCACCGACGCGACGATGCCACGGCGTTGTACGCCGTGGCATCGTCGGAAGGCATCCGGGTGGACGAACTCGATCAGCCCACCGGAGGCGAGAACGCCGCGAGCGGCTCGGAGCCCGACCAGTCGTGACCCCAGTAACTGTCCGCGGTGATTTCTTCTGCGGTGTAGAAGGTTTCGTCGACGAGCATGCCTTCGGTACCGAACTCGAGGTCCCATCCGCCGGGGGCACGCACGTAGAAGGAGACCATCTTGTCGTTGGTGTGCCGGCCCAGGGTCGACGAGATCGAGAAGCCCAACTTGTTCACCCGGTCCAGGGCCTGACCGACCGCGTCGAGCGTCTCGACCTCGAGCATCAGGTGCACGAGGCCGGGTTCGGCGGTGGGGGGAGCCGGGCACAACGCGAGGCTGTGGTGGCGGCGGTTGACGCCCAGGAACCGCACGCGTCGCACGGGCGGCGGTGCCGACAGGCCACCGAGCCGCGTCGCTCCGCGCGGCAGGAACCCGAGTACCTCGGTGTAGAACTCGTAGGACTCCGCGAACGCGGCGGTGGGCAGGACGACGTGGCCGAGTCCCTCCTCACCGGTGTGGAAGACACCGGCGAACGGCGTCACGAGGGGGCTGTGGTCGAGCACCGGACCGAAGAACACCTCGGTGCGGGTGCCGCCCGGATCGTCGAATGCGATGACCTGCTCGGCGTCGCGGTAGGTCGACTCCTCCTCGGAGAGGACCTCGACGGCGATGCCGGCCTTCTCGACCGCTTCGCGCACGCTACGCAGCGCGAACTCGTCGCGCACCTCCCAGCCCACGGCGAGTGCCTTGTCGACCTCACCGGGCAGCACGATCAGGCGTGCCCGCCGCTCGTCGACACGCAGGTACAGGCCGTCGGGTTCCGGGCCGGTACCGATCGCCATGCCGAGTCCGTCGACGACGAGTTCGCGCCATCGTGCGATGTCTGTGGTCTGGATCCTGAGATAACCCAGGCCCCGAATATCCGTCATATCCGAATGTTCCTTCGCCGTAATGGATGTGATGTCAGATCATCGACCGCATCATGCCCTGCGGCTCTTCGCCGAGCTGGGTGAGCGTCGCGGCGTGGAAGATCGAACCGGGGACGTGGATGGCGTGGCTCAGACCGGCGTGGGCGTCGCGCCAGAAGCGCTGCAGCGGATTGCTCAGCTGCAGCGCGCCGCCGCCGGCCCGCGAGAAGATCTCGTCGACGGCGCGCACGGCCCGCCATGCCGCGGCGACCTGGGTCCGGCGTCCGATCGCGCGTTGCTCGAAGGTGACCTCGATGCCCCGCTCGGTCAGATCCCAGAAGCGGTCGACGGTTTCGAGCAGGGCGGCGCGCGACGCGGCGATCTCCGCTGCGGCGTCACCGAGGTTCGACAGCACGTACGGGTCCTGCTTGATCGCGGTGCCGGACACCGTGACCCGCTCGCGCTGGGACTCGATGTAGCAGTTCAGCGCACCCTCGGCGATGCCGATGAGCGACGAGGTGATGCCGAGCGGGAAGATGCACGAGAAGGGGAACTTGTAGAGCGTCTCGTCGCGTCCGGCGTCCTGCCACGCCACCCCGCCCATGACGCGCTCGGCGCGCAGGGTCCGGTACTCGGGGAGGAAGGCGTTCTCGACGATGAGATCCTTCGAACCCGTGCCGCGCAGGCCGACGACGTTCCAGCTGTCGTGGTCGATCCGGTAGTCCGACCGCGGCAGCAACACGTGCAGGCTCTGTGGCGGGTTCAGGCGGTTGCCGTCCTTGTCGCCCACGGCCGCACCGATCATCACCCAGTCGCAGTGGTCGGTGCCCGACGAGAACGACCAGCGGCCGTTGAGGATGTATCCGCCGTCGACGGGGGTCGCCACACCCATCGGTGCGTACGGGGAGGCGATCCAGGTGTCGGGGTTCTCGCCCCACACCTCCTCCTGGGCCTTCGGGTCGAAGAAGGCCATCTCCCACGGGTGGACACCGACAATGCCGCTGACCCAGCCGGTCGCGCCGTCCATGGCGCCGATGGCCATGGCGGTCTCCGCGAACTCGCGCGGGTGCGCCTCGAGGCCCCCGAATTCCTTCGGTTGCAGGAGACGGATGACGCCGGCGTCGCGGAGCCTCTTCGCGCTGCGGTCGGTCAGCCGCATCAGCGTGTCGCCTTCGGCGCCGTCCGCGCGGATCTCGTCTGCGAACTCCGAAACGGAGTCGAGCACCTGTCCCATGATCTCTCCAGCTCTGTGAGGGTGACGCCCCCGATACGGCGTGGTGAGCGTCGGTTCCGTTGACGCCTACGGTCTCAGGTGGACCGCTCCCGTATCGTCGTTTTTCCACTGAGCGGGAGCGGTCGATGGGGCTGAGCGGGAGCGGTCGATGGGGCTGAGCGGGAGCGGGTTACGAGTCCGCGCGGACGGGGCCTACGCGTCGTCGCGGCGAAGGAACGCGAGTACCGCCGACAGCCACGCCTCGCGCGCCTCGATCATCGTCCAGTGGCCGCAGTTGGGGAAGACGTGGAGCTCGCCGCGGCGCAGTTCGCGCATGGGAAGCATCGCCATGTCGACGGGGCTGACACGGTCGTCGCGACCCCAGGTCAGCAGCACCGGTGCGGTGATCTTGTGGAGCTGCGCCCAGTACGGGGTGGCGTCGGAGGCGGCAGCGGCCTTCGCGCCCGCAGCGAAGGCCGCGGTGCTGTACATGCGTCGGGCGATCTCGAGGGTCTTCGGTTCGGTGGCCAGTGCCCACCGCTCTTCGATGAGTTCCTCGGTGACGATCGCGGGGTCGTAGACCATCGACCGCAGCCAACGGACGAGCTTGTCGCGCGTGGGGTCGTCCGTGAACTCCATGAGCAGCCGGATGCCCTCGCCCGGCGACGGCGCGAAGACCGAACGGCCGGCGCCTCCGATGGTGACGAGCTTCTTCACCCGCTCGGGCTGCGCGATCGCGAACTGCGTCCCGACGATGCCGCCCATCGAGTTCCCGATGATCGACACGCGGTCGAGGCCGAGTCCGTCGAGGAAGTCGGTCACCGCGACCGAGGCCATCGCCATCGGGTGTCCTTCGCACGGGTCGCTCACGCCGAAGCCGGGGAACTCCAGGACGAGGCACCGGTAGTGCTCGGCGAGATCGGCGAGCACACCGCGGTAGTTCCGCCAGCCGGTGACGCCCGGTCCGGAGCCGTGGAGCAGCAGGAGTGGTTCACCCTGACCGGCTTCGTGGTAGCGGAGGGTGCCGCGGTCGGTCGCGAGTTCTCTCGCCGTGTTCTCGAAAGTCGATTCCGTCGTCATGACGAGAAGGTTTCCAGTGATCCACCTCACGCGGCTCGAACGTTCCCGATCACCGGGATGTTCCGCCCGCCGCGGGGCGGTGCGTGATGCTGCCGGCTCCGGTCGTCAGATCCAGCCGTTCGACTGCGTGGCGAGCATTCGCTCCATGACCTGCGGCGACCACGACGCTCCGGACGTGCGTGCGGCGCGATTGCGTCGAGGGGTGTCGAGTTCGGGATAGAGCGTGCGCGAGATCGTGCGGACCGCATCGGCGACCAGCGGCGCGATGCGTTCGAGGTGGCCGGGGCGGGTGGGACCGCACAGGGAGATCGCGGCGACCGACGATGCAGGGCTGCGGATCGCGGCGCCCGCACAGGACATACCGGCGGTGGCCTCTCCGGTCTCGAAGGCCAGACCGTGGCGACGGCGGATGCGGTTGAGTTCGAGGTGCAGGGTCGACAGATCGGTGATGGTCCGCTCGGTGCGACGCGGCAGTTGCGGGCCGGGGTAGAGGGCATCGACCTGCTCCGGCTCTAGTCCGGCGAGCAGCGCCTTGCCGCCGGCGGTGGCGTAGGCGGGGACACGTCCGCCGACCCGCGACGGCAGTGCCGCGGCGAGCTGGCCGCCGATCTTGTCGAGGTAGACGCAGTCGGGCCCGTCGAGCACGGACAGGTGCGCGACCATCCCGGTGGTCATGTGCAGTTCGTGGAGGAGCGGTGCCGCGGCCTCACGGACGCGGATGTGCCCACTGTCGCCCTCTCCCATGGACTTCGCACGACGGCCGAGGCAATACCCGAACGACGCGTGGTCGATCCAGTCGAGTCGCACCATCTGGTCGAGGATGCGGTGGACCGTCGAGCGCGGAAGCCGGGTGCGGCACGCAACTTCTTCCAGGGTGAGCCGCGACGAGAGATCGTCGAAGGCATCGAGGATGAGGGTCATTCGCTCGACCATCGATGCAGGCAGTTCGCGCTTCGGTGCCTGGGAGACCTGTGTACGTTGCGCCTCGGACATCGCCACCCTTTCTCCGGAATCCGATCACCCACGAAAGCAAGAATTGAAATTGATTCTTGTGAGTGATGCCCAGAGTACAAGGCGAGTGACCTGTCGCACAATTCCCGATCAGCGGACTCGATGCTCCCGCGATCTACGTCCCTCCCCTCGCGCTTCCGCCGGCACGTCTCACTGAGCAGGAGGTCCCTGTCCCGCGGACCGGGCGGTGGGTACAACCTCGGATGTGGGCCGAACCCGCCTGCACCCGTCGCCCGCACGAGCCGAAAGAGTCGAGACCACGATGCCGGATACCGAGTCCCCCCTCTTCCGTCCCCTGACGGTCCGTTCCCTCGAGCTCCGCAACCGCATCGTGATGTCGCCGATGACCCGCTCGCACTCGCCGGGTGGCGTGCCCGGCCCGGATGTCGTGGAGTACTACCGGCGACGCGCCGCGGGCGGCACGGCCCTGATCCTCACCGAGGGCGTCGCGATCGATCACCCGACAGCAGTCGACAATCCCCGCGTGCCACACATGCACGGCGAAGAAGCCCTCGACGGCTGGCGTCGCGTCGTCGACGCGGTTCACGCCGAGGGTGGACGCATCGTCCCCCAGCTCTGGCACGTCGGCCCCCTCTGGGGCGCGATGACCGCAGATGTCGACCCCGACCTCGTCCCCATGCGGCCGTCGGGAGTCTGGGGCGAGCTCGGCGTGACGTCCTACGGCGAGGACTACATCTCCCGGGCCTCAGCGCCCACGCGGGCCATGACCGTGGAGGACATCGAGCAGGTCGTCGCGGCCTATACCGACGCGGCGGCCGCCGCTGCCCGAGTCGGATTCGACGGCATCGCACTGCACGGTGGGCACGGCTATCTGCTCGACGCGTTCCTCTGGGAGGGAACGAATCTCCGCGACGACGAATGGGGCGGCGACCTCGAGCGCCGCACCCGTTTCCCCGCCGCGGTGGTCGCCGCCATCCGCGCGCGCATCGGCGACGACCTGCCGATCTTCTACCGGTTCTCGCAGCACAAGCAACAGAACTACGAAGCCCGGATCGCCCACACCCCGGACGAACTGAAAGCCGTCCTCACCCCATTGAAGGAAGCCGGCGTCGACGTCTTCGACGCGAGCATCCGCCGCTTCGACATGCCGGCCTTCGAAGGCAGCGACCTGACACTCGCAGGCTGGGCCAAGAAGGTCACCGGCGCACATTCGATGGCCGTAGGCAGCGTCGGAATCGCAACGACGTTGCGGGAGAGCCGCCTCCAGGGCAGCGCACCTGTGCGCAACAACGTTCCCGAACTCGAACGACGCCTGGGCGACGACGAATTCGATCTGATCGCCATCGGTCGGCTTCATCTCGCCGACCCGTCGCTCGCGACGACCCTTCGCAACGGCGCGGAACTGCCCGAGTTCGACCGCGCAGTACACGAGGCCGCGCTCATCTGACGCACCAAAATCGTTCTCGCTCAGCGAGATAGAACAGCGTGACAGCCCTCACCTGCGATACCAAGTGATCCGAGCCACTCCCATTCGTGGGGCAGGAAACACGGCCCGCGATCGGGCCGCCGAGAGTCTGGAATGCGCTTTGACGTCCTACGCCAATGACCTCTCCCAGCCGGAATCCGCAACGCCGAAGGGGCGGAGCCGGTTCGACCGGCAGCAGCCGGTATGGGTGATCGTGTCGGTCCTGATCGCCGTCGAGATCATCAGTGCGTTCGAAACATCGATGATGTTCGCCGCGATCCCGACGTTGATCGTCGAATTCGACAGCAACGCATCGACGGTCGGATGGGCGGTGACGGCCTTCCTCCTCGTCTCGGCCGCCTCGGCCGCCGTGTGCGGCCGGCTCGGCGACATGTACGGCCGGGAACGGATCCTGATGGTCCTGCTCGCCGTCGCGGCGCTCGGCTCGATGGTCAGCGCCCTCGGTGACAGCCTCACCAGCATCATCATCGGCCGCGCGATCCAAGGTGTGGCCGGTGCGATCCTGCCGCTGTGCATCGGGCTGGCGCGCGAGCATCTTCCCGCTTCCCGCGTTCCCGTTGCCGTCGCACTGATCTCCGGCTCGGCGGTCGCCGCCGGTTCGGCGTCGCTGCTCGTCGCCGGTCTGCTGATCGACAACGCCAGCTGGCACATGATCTTCGTCGTCGCCGCCGTGTACGCGATCTTCGCCCTGCTGCTCGTCTGGTTCGTCCTCCCGTGGCGCCGGCCCACCGGGACCTCCGAGAAGATCGACTACATCGGTGCGGTCACCTTCGCCGGCGCGGTCGCCGCGATCCTGCTCGGCGTCAACAAGTCCCAGTCATGGGGCTGGTCGGACCCGCGGACCCTCGGTCTCATCCTGGGCGGGGCCGTCGCTCTGGTCCTGCTCGTGCGGTGGGAACTGCGCACACCCTCCCCCATCATCAACGTGCGCCTGTTCGCCGACCGCAAGTTCTCGCTCACGATGCTGGCCACCGTCGCGATCGCGGTGGGACCGCTGGGCGTGGTCACCATGATCATTCCGATCATCATGCAGACGCCGTCCACCGGCGACTTCGGCCTGGGCCTGAGCGCGACGCACGCGGGTTGGCTCTCGTTCATCGGCTCCCTGTTCGGATTCGTCTGCACTCCGCTGAGCGGCCGGATCTCCGCCGCGGTGGGTTCACGCGCGTCGATGCTGCTCGGTACCGCCCTGTTCATCGTCGGCGTCGTCGTCATGCTCACCGCGCACCACTCCGTGGTGGCCATGACCGCGATGGTCGTCGTGGTGTCGGTCGCGACCGCCTTCGCCTACACGGCGATTCCGAACCTGATCGTCGAGTCCGTGCCCGAGCACAACACCAGCGAGACGACCGGCACGAACGCCGTGCTGCGTACCGCGGGTCAGGGTGTCGGAACGTCGATCGCGACCATGCTGCTCGCGTTCGCTGCGACCCCACTCGCGGGAATCAACATGGTCGGCGGCATGCTCATCGCGCTCTCCGTGGTGACCATCGGGATCACCTTGCTGATCCCACGCAGCGTGCGCACCGCCTGATCCGAACGCCCGTCTCCTCCCGTGTCCCGATTACCGGGAGGAGACGGGCGTCGGCGTCCGTCGGCGTTCTACGGTGATCCGATCGAGAAGTATTCGTATCGAAGGGAACCACTGCGATGACAGCCGTTGAGACACCGGTCGGTTCACGCTCCGTCGTACTGACCGTCGGTGCAGTCGTCCAGGAAACCGCCGACGCCGTTTCGCTGGTTTTCGACGTGCCAGAAGAGCGCCGCGCGGGCTTCGCCTACAAACCGGGACAGTTCCTCACCCTGCGCATCCCGAGCGATCGGACCGGTTCCGTGGCACGGTGCTACTCGCTCGCGAGCTCCCCCCACACCGGCGAGCCTCTCAAGGTCACCGTCAAGCGCACCGCCGACGGATACGGATCGAACTGGCTGTGCGACAACATCACTGCAGGGCAAACCCTCGAGGTGCTGCCCCCGGCGGGCGTGTTCACTCCGGTCGATCTCACCGAGAAACTCGCACTGTTCGCCGGAGGCAGCGGTATCACGCCGGTGTTGTCCATCCTCGAGTCGGCTCTCCACAGCGGCAATCGCAACGTGGTGCTCGTCTACGGCAACCGCGACGAGAAGTCCGTCATCTTCGCCGAGAGGCTGCGCGAACTCGCCGCCCGGCACGCCACTGCCCTCACCGTCGTGCACTGGCTCGAGAGCGTGCAGGGCCTGCCGACGCCGCAGCAGCTCGCGACCCTGGTCTCTACCTTCGCCGATCACCGCGCGTACATGTGCGGACCCGGGCCGTTCATGGATACCGTCCGCGAAGGCCTGCTGCTGGCCGGCGTCCCGAAGGACCGCATCCACGCCGAGGTCTTCACCTCCCTGTCCGGCGATCCGTTCGCCGACGTACCTGCCGTCGAGATCGACGAGTCGGACACCGACGCCGCCTCCGTGACGGTGCAGCTCGACGGCGAGGAACACGACCTCGTCTGGCCGCGCAGCGCGACTCTCGTGGACATCATGCTCTCGAAGGGCCTGGACGTGCCCTACTCGTGCCGGGAAGGCGAGTGCGGGTCGTGCGCGTGCACCGTCGTCGAAGGCGACGTCGACACCCCGCCGTCCGCGATCCTCGACGAGGAGGACGTCGCCAACGGATACGTCCTCGCGTGCCAGGCCAAGCCGAAAAGCAAGCACGTGCGCATCGACTTCTGACCCCCGACAATGAAGCGTCCCCGGCTGCCGTTTCCGCAGCCGGGGACGAGTCGTAGAGGAAGCGGCAGAGCTCAGCGGTTCAGGAGCGCTCGCATCGCGGCAGCCGCGCCTCGGACGAGCTTGTCGCGCGGGAATCCGCTGCGCTTGACCGCAGCCTCGTAGTTGCCGCCGGCGACCCACACGGGACCGTCCTGGAGTCGTTCGAGACCTTCACGCGCAACGTCTTCCGGCTCGGCGACGAGCATCCCCGGGATGTCGAAGTTCAGGCCCGCGCGCACCATCGCCGGGGTGCGGGTGACACCGAGTACCAGTTCGACCACGTGCACGCCGTGCGGTGCGAGCTCGAGCCACAGACTTTCGGCGAAGACGCGGCTGAACGCCTTCGAGGCCGCGTAGATGCTCTGGTGTTCGGCACCCATGTAGCCGGAGAGCGACCCGAGCAGCATGATGCCACCGCGCCCGCGCTCTTTCATCGGTCCACCGAACAGGTGCGACAACTCGATCTGCCGGTGGACGTTGAGTTCGATCACGCCGCGGAACCCATCGAGGTCGCCGGTGACGAACTCGTGGCCGTAGCTGTTCGCGCCGGCGTTGAAGATGAACAGGCCGACCTCGATGTCCTCGGTCGCCTTGCGGATCTCTTCCACGGCATCGTCGTCGAGCAGATCCAGCGCGAGGGTGCGCACCTGCACCCCGTTGCTCCGTGCCTTGTCCGCCGTCTCCTGCAGTGGGCCCGGCTTACGCGCGATGAGCACGAGATCGAAACCCGCGCGGCTCAATTCGTCGGCGAATGCCGCGCCGACGCCTTCGGAGCCACCGGCGATGACGGCCCACGGGCCATAGTACGAGCGGTCGAGATCGAGGGTTTCGGCCATCACTGGTCCTTCGGGAGGTAGTCGGAAGCTGAAGAGGTCACTGCACGATGGGGGCTCGGATCGGAGTGTCGTCGAAGACCTCGATGACCCCGGAAGCAGCCGCCTTGGCGATCGCGGCGTCGAGATGCGAACACGACATCCAGGGCGCGCCGGGTCGCCCGTCGCGCCCGTCGTCGTCCTGCACGACAGGGCAACGACGGCGCGCATCGGTGTTCCACTGGATGGACGTGTGCTCCCAGCTGTTCTTCTGGACGAGCACCTGCGCGGCGCATTCGCCGCAGCGCAACGGTTCCATCCGGTTCTGCATGTCTTTGGCTCCTAGCCCGTCGTGGTGGACTGCTGCGCGCCTGCCTGCTCGTCGAGGGCTGCCTTGCGGGCAAGGTTCTCCTCGACCTGCTTCATCCACGCGGCCACCGGGCGAGTGGTGTCCATCTCGAACTCGAAGCGGTCGGTCATCTCCTGCGCAACGTCCTCGACATCGACATAGAACTGCTCGTACCAGCGCCGCAGCTGGTAGACGGGGCCGTCCTCCTCGCACAGGAGCGGGTTGTCGATGCGGGTCTTGTTGCGCCAGATTTCGATGTCCTGCTCGAAGCCCTTCGCGATGAAGTTCCCGAACTGCTGGGCGGTCTGCAGCGCCTCCTCCCCCTCGAGGCGGTCGGACTTCTTGACGATCATGCCGTACATCAGGACGAACTTGTCCTGGGACACCGGGTAGTGGCAGTTGATGAGGACCGACTCGACGTCGTAACCCTCGTACTGGTAAACGAGATCGTCGATCATGAAGGACGGTCCGAAGTAGCTCGCGTCGGAGCGGCTTCCGAGCATCTTCGGCTGTCCGTCCGCGTGCGGACGAGCGTCCATACGAGCCTGACCCCGCATGAACTGGCTGGCCACGTGGCCTTCGAAGACGTTCTTGAAGTAGACCGGGAAGGAGTAGTGCACGTAGAAGAAGTGCGCCATGTCGACGATGTTGTCGATGATCTCGCGGCAGTTCGTATCGACCTCGGTGGTGTACCAGACCCAGTCGGTCCACTCGTCGCTCGTGGCGCCCTCGATGTGCGGGATGGTCACGTCCGCGGGCGGCGGGTTCCGCTGGGGGTCGTGCCACACGAAGAGCATGCCGTCCTGATCGAGAGTGTGCCATGCGCGGGTCTTCGCGATCGGAGGAACTCGCCGCGCGTACGGGATGTTCTTGCAGCGCCCGTTGCCGCCCCAGCGCCAGTCGTGGAACGGACACGCGATCTCGTCGCCCTTGACGGTGCCCCGGCTGAGGTCCCCACCCATGTGCCGGCAGTACGCGTCGAGGATCTTGATCTCGTCGTTGCTGTCGGCCCACACCACGAGCTTGGTCCCGAATGCCTCGATCGAGTGCGGCTTGCCGTCCTTGAAGTCCTTCGACAGGCCGAGGCAGTGCCAGCCCCGGGCGAAGCGGGCGGGAGCCGACCCGGCGACGATCTCGCGGATCTCGGATTGTTCGGAAGTGCCGATGCTCACGGTCGTCCGTCCTTTCGGGAGGGAAGCGTTGAGGAGGTCAGGCGGCGGAGTCCGCTGGAGCATTCCGTCGCGATACGACCGAAACGCTAGGTGATCGGTATCACCCCTGATGAGGCCATCTCACTGGTCGAGACCTTCCGATGTCGTGAGACCGGGCCGGACCGCGATCATGCGACCGGCGCAGGTTCGGTGGTCGGCAACAGGGCCGCCCGGCCGTTGGCCACGAACTCCCGCTCGATGCGCGCGCGTTCCGCGTCGTCGAGCAGGACGTACTCGGAGGTCCGTCGGACACGCACGTAGACCGTGTCTGGCGTGTTCCACGCGACCGCCCGCAGCGGGGCTTTGTTCACCTTGTTGCTGCCCGTCAGCGGGATCTGCGCGGTGACGCGCACGAATCGCGGCCACCACTTGTCTCCCATGTCGGGCTGCTCGGCGAGGGTCGCCCCGAACACCGCCGGGTCGAACTCCGCGCCGGGCTCGAGTTCGACGGCGCACATGACCTGATCCCCGGTCGTGGGATCGGGCACGGCGAAGACCGGGGCGGACAGGATGCCCGGCACCCGCAGGATGATGCGCTCGACGGGAGTGGCGGAGAAGTTCTCGCTGTCGACGCGAAGCCAGTCGGAGGATCTTCCGGCGAAGTAGAAGAAGCCGTTCTCGTCGCGGTACCCGAGGTCCCCCGACCAGAAGTCGTCGCCCTTGACCCGATCGGCCATCGCCTCGGGATTCTTGTAGTAGCCCTCGAAGGTGTGGGCGGCACCGCACGCGACGATCTGTCCGACGGCGTCACTGTTGAGGAGGCGACCGGTCTCGTCGAAACGGACGCGGGGGCACTCCTGCCCGGTGTCCTCGTCGAAGATCCGGACATCGACGCCTCCGACGGCGACCCCGAGCGATCCGGTCGGGGTGTCGGGGGTGCGGTTGATGCGGAAGACGCCTTCGCTCATCCCGTAGCCTTCGACGACCGTGCAGCCGAAGCGTTCGGAAAAGCGGGCCACGTCGGCTTCGGATGCCTCGGTGCCGAACGCGAGTTCGAGGGTGCTCGCGCGGTCGCGGGGGTCTTCCGGCCGGCTGAGGATGTACGACAGGGCCCGGCCCACGTAGTTGACGAAAGTGGCGCCGTAGCGGTGGATGTCGTCGGAGAACCGGCTCGCGGAGAACCTCCGGATCATGCAGACGGTCGCGCCGGCCCGCATGGCCGTGCCGAGGTTGAGCATGAGTGCGTTTCCGTGGAAGAGCGGCATGCACAGATAGGCGACCGAATCCTCGCGCATGCCAACACGTTCGGTGAGCGGACCGAGGAGGCGTGCGAGCCGGCCGTGGCCGACGATCACGGCCTTCGGAGCGCCGGTCGAACCGGAACTGAACAGCAACAATGCGATGTCGTCGGTGGACGGGATCGTCTCCGGCAGATCCGCGCCGCGGAACGGCGCGAGGAACTCCGCGTAGCGATCGCCGTCGATGTCGAGGATGCGGTCGGCCGGCAGTCCGTGGCCGGTGTCCTCGAGCAGATGGGCGAGGCGGGATTCGGTGACGACGAGGTCGATGTCCGCGTGCGCGATGTCGCGGGCGATCTCGGGGCCGCTGCGGCTGGCGTTGATGCCCACGACGGCTGCTCCGGCCAGGGCACCGGCGCCGATCCAGAAGACGAAGTCCGGGACGTTCTCGAGCAGCACCCCGATGTGGCGCTGCCGATCTGCGGGAGCAGGCACGGTCGCGACGATCGCGGCGGCACGATCGGCGCTTTCCTGAACCACCTCGCCCCAGGTCCACTGCTGGTCCTCGAAACGCAACCCTACCTTCGGGTCACCGTGACGAGCGCGCACTACTTCTGCGAACGTGTCCAAGTCTTTCCTCCAGACGGTTGTGGCGATCAAGCAAAAACGGCGCGACCGCCGGACAGGACGGCGCCGGTCGCCGTGACGACGTCGAACCGGACGTCCACTGCGTCACCCCAGGCGCGGACCTGTGCCGCATCGCCGGGGAAGACGGGGGCCGCGAAGCGCCCGAACAGCGTCTTCAGGTCGGCGGGGTGTCCTCCGAGCATGTCGGCCAGAGGCAGGGTCGCGGCCGCCAGCGTGCACAGGCCGTGCAGGATGGGGCGGGGTTGTCCGATGCGCGCCGCAGCCTCGGGATCGATGTGGATGTGGTGCCGGTCGCCGGTCAGCCGGTAAAGCGCCGCCTGGTCGGCGCGTGTGGCGAGCGTGCCGACCACGTCGGCATCCCCCTCCGGCGCGGACGGCGCCGACGGTCCGCGCTCGCCGCCGAAACCTCCCGCTCCCGGTGCGAACAACGACCACGTCGCGATGAAGAACTCGCTCTCGACGACGACCTCGAACACCGCTGCCCGGCCCTTGTCCCAGACCTCACCGACGCGCGCCGACATCGCGATCTCCCCGGAGCGCGGCAACGGTGCGAGCACCTCGAGGCTCTGGGAACCGTGGAGCGCGGTGGCCGTGTCGAAGGCACCGAGCGCACCGAGCGCATCCGGTGCCCACTGGGCCAGCGTCAGGGCGAACGTCGGCAACACCCGCAGCCGGTCCTCGAACACGAGATCGAGGTCCGCCGCGCCGGCGCCCACCGCGAGCGCGTACAGGATCGCGTCCCGCTCGTCGTAGCGGATCGTGCGGGCACCCAGGTCGTGGCCTCGCCACTGCGCGGGCGTCGGCGTCGTTGCGGTCATTCGTCTTCGGTCCTTTCTCACAGGGGCGCCGGGCGGCGGCCCGACGGAGACAGGACCTCGCTTTTCCACAGACGCCCAGGTCACAGGCTAGGGAGAGCGATGGTGACCGTCACCGCCCGTCCCACTCACCGGTACATTCGAAGTCGGGGTGACCCGTCGTGAGATTCTGGCGGTACGCACTCGATGGAGGAGGGGACGTCCGTGAAGCGTGCAGGGGCACCGGTGGGATACAGGCGATGACCATCCCCTCCGATCCCTCCCATTTCCTCGATCAGCTGGTATCGCGACTCACCGGTCCGGGTGGCGAGTTCGAGATCGTCGTGCAGGACGTCCTGGGCACCGAGATACCCGTCATGCGCAGACGCGACGTCGCCGTGGCGGATCTGCTCTCGCAGTCCCTCGCCTGGGGCGACCGCGAGTATCTGGTCACGACCGATCAGCGGATCACCTTCGCCCGGAACGCGCGCATGTCGTACGCCCTCGCCGCGGCGCTCCACGAGCGGTACGGGGTGGGCGTGGGCGACCGGGTCGCGATCCTGTCGGCGAACCGGCCCGAGTGGGTCACCGCCTTCTGGGCGACGCAGGCCCTCGGTGCGATCTCGGTGGGCCTGAACGCGTGGTGGGTGCAACCGGAACTCGAATTCGGTATCCGTCATTCGCGACCCCGGGTGCTCTTCGTCGACGGTCCGCGCGCTGCGGCCGTGGCCGGCATCGACCGTGCGCAGACGGTGGTGCTGTCGATCGAGGAGGATCTACCGCGCCTCATCGCCGAATTCGACGGCGCGCAGCCGCCGCCCCCGAGAGTCGCCGAGGACGATCCGGCCGTCCTCCTGTACACCTCGGGCACGAGCGGGGATCCGAAGGGTGCGTTGCACTCGCAGCGGAATCTGCTGGCAGTGGTCGACTACCACCGGTACCTCGACGCGATCGCGACGATCTGGACCGGCGGCACATACGACCGGTCCGCACCATCGGACTCCCGCTATCTGCTGACCTCCTCACTGTTCCACATCACGAGCCTGCACAACACGATCGTGCCGCGCCTGGCCACCGGCAGCACCGTGGTGATGAACCAGGGCTGGTACGGCGTGCGTCCCGTGCTCGAACTCATCGAGACGGAACAGGTCACCCACTGGATGGCCGTGCCGTCGATGGCGGCGCGGATGCTCGAGGACGAAGATCTCGACAGATACGACCTCACCTCGCTGAGCCGGTTCACCCTGTCCTCGGAACCTTCGACGCCGGAATTCAAACAACTTCTGCGCGAAGGGCTTCCGTTCGGCAAGCACGCCATGGTCGACAGTTACACCATCACCGAGTGCAGCACGTCGATCGCTGTGGCCTCCGCCGCCGAACTCGAGGAGTTCCCCGGCACGGTGGGCGCGCCGATCATCACGGTGAGCCTCGAGATCCGGGATCAGAGCGGCGCCTGGCTGCCCGACGGCCGCGTGGGCGAGGTGTGTGTGCGCAGCCCCTTCGTCATGCTCGGCTACTGGGACGACGAGGCGGCGACCGCCGAGGCGATCACTCCCGACCGCTGGTTGCGCACAGGTGATTTCGGCGTGGTCGAGAACGGCCGTCTGCGTCTGGTGGGCCGGCGCGCCGACCTCATCCACCAGAACGGCGAGAACGTCTACCCGTCGGAGGTCGAGCGCGTCCTGGCCCTGCACCCGGCGGTCCGCGAATGCATGGTGACCGGCGCGCCCCACCCGGAATGGGGCCAGGAGGTGGCTGCGGTGGTCGTGCTCGTCGAAGGCTCCACGGTCACCGTCGAGGAATTGACGACCTTCGCATCCGAGCGTCTCGCCTACTTCAAGGTGCCGACGCAATGGACGCTGACGTGCAACCTGTTGCCGCGCAACGCCACCGGGAAGATCATCCGCAAGGGCTGGCGCGACACCCACGGCCACTGGTGACGACGGATCTGCACACCTACGGCCGGAGCAGGCGCTGCAGGGCGTCGCGGAGCGTTTCCTGTTCGAGCACGGGGTCGAAGGACGTCTCGGCGGCGACGACGCCGAGGTAGCCGTCGAGCAAAGCCTGTAGCCAGGTGACGAGCCGATCCGCGGGCAGGTCGGTCCGGATCTCTCCGGCCTGCTGCGCGAGCCGCACCCAGGGAAACAATCCGTCGCGCAGCGCGCGGGCGTCGCGGTCGAGAGCAGCCGCGATCTCCGGCCGGGTCATCACAGCCCCGACCGCTCGGACGAAGCCGGCCGTACGGGGATCCGACGCATCCTCTGCTGCCCGAACGGCGTAGTCGTCGAGTACACGGGTGGCGTCGGTTCGCCCGCTCTGCGCCTCGAACCACGCCACGCTTTCGGCTGTGCCCAGTTCGAGAACGGCCACCATCAGCGACAGTTTCGTGGGGAAGTAGTGGAAGAAGGTTCCGGACCCGATGCGGGCCTCGCGGCAGATCGCGGCCGTGGTCGTGCCGTCGTAGCCGTGTCGGGCGAAGCAGGTCAGAGCTGCGTCGATGATCCCGAGGCGGCGCGCCTCGTGCCGGACCGGATCGACCGTACGTGCCAAGTCCTCGGCTCCCTGGATGCCATTGATGGAGTGTCCGCTCTATTATTACTGTATGCCGAAGACTCCGGAGCGCTGGCTGCTCACCTGGGAGAGCGCCGAGCACGCCGTGGAAATCGACGATGCCGGGCTGGGCCGCAGGATCACCTGGACGATCGACGGCGAGGAGATCGCCACGAAGAAGACCTCCGACGACAAGGTCGTCCTCGACGGGCACGAACGCGGCGCGATCGCCGTCAGGCTCCCCACCTTCATCGGACCGGCCCGACGAGTCACCTGGTGGGACGGCGACACCGAACTCGGTGCGGCAGCAGCCGCCCTCACCGGCATCGGCGGGGTCGACCTCGACCCCGAGCCCGGATCCAAGGCGGCTGTTCGCGAGGAATGGATCCGGGCGCACCCCCGGAAATACGCCGCCCAGCGCACGGCGGTCGCCGTAGCCGGGGTCGCCGTGCCGCTGATCGTGCTCTGGCTGCTCGCACAGATCCCGATCCCCGAAATCGATTGGCCAGACTGGGATATCAACATTCCCTGGCCGGACATTCCGTGGCCCGACATTCCGTGGCCGACCATCTCCCTGCCGGAATTCTCCCTGTTCGACTTCACCGTGCCCGAGTGGGTGAAGGCTGTCGCAGACAAGGCGAAGTACGTCTGGCCGGTCGTGCTCGCGGCCGTCCTCGCGAACCGGGAGGTCGCGCGCCGCCGGCGCCAGGACGAGCGCAAGCGGCAGACCGACGACCCCCCGACCGACTCGGAGGACTGAGCTCAGCTGAGGCGTTCGAGCACCATCGCCATGCCCTGACCCCCACCGACGCACATCGTCTCGACGCCGAACTGCTTGTCGTGGGTCTGCAGGTTGTTGATGAGTGTCGCGGTGATGCGGGCACCGGTCATCCCGAAGGGGTGACCGAGCGCGATCGCACCGCCCGAGACGTTGAGCTTGTCCTCGTCGATCTTCAGCTCACGCGCCGAACCGAGCACCTGCACGGCGAACGCCTCGTTGATCTCGAACAGGTCGATGTCGTCGATGCCCATGTTCGCGTTGGCGAGAGCCTTGCGGGTCGCGTCGATCGGTCCGAGACCCATGATCTCCGGCGACAAGCCCGAGACACCGGTGGAGACGATGCGCGCGAGCGGGGTCAGTCCGAGTTCCTTCGCCTTCGTGTCGGACATGATCACCAGAGCGGCCGCACCGTCGTTGAGCGGGCACGCGTTGCCGGCGGTCACCGTGCCGTCCGGGCGGAAGACCGGCTTGAGCTGACTGACGGCCTCGTAGTTGGTGCCCGGACGCGGACCGTCGTCGGTGCTGACGACCGTGCCGTCGGCGAGGGTCACCGGAGTGATCTCCCGCTCGAAGAAGCCGCTCTTGATGGCTTCCTCGGCGCGGTTGTGCGAGCGCACGCCCCAGCGGTCCTGGTCCTCGCGCGAGATGCCGGTGTGGGACGCGACGTTCTCGGCGGTCTGTCCCATCGCGACGTAGACGTCGGGGAGCAGACCCTCGGTGCGCGGGTCGGTCCACGGCACTCCGCCTTCAGCGAGCTTGGCGGTACGCGCCTGGGCGTCGTCGAACAGCGGGTTCTTGGTGTCGGGCAGACCGTCGGCGTTGCCGGTCACGAAGCTCGACACCGATTCGACGCCGGCGGAGACGAACACGTCGCCCTCGCCGGCCTTGATGGCGTGCAGCGCCATGCGGGTGGTCTGCAGCGACGACGAGCAGTACCGGTTGACGGTCACGCCGGGAAGGAAGTCGTAGCCGAGTTGCACCGCGACCACGCGGGCGATGTTGAAGCCGGACTGTCCGGCGGGCTGGCCGCAGCCGAGCATGAGGTCGTCGATCTCGGTGGGATCGAGATCGGGGACCTTCGCGAGCGCTGCAGCGACCATCTGGGTCGCCAGGTCGTCCGGGCGGATCGACGCGAGCGAGCCCTTGCGTGCTCGCCCGATCGGCGACCGTACTGCGGACACGATTACTGCTTCGGGCATCTTCTCTCCTCGATGATCGGTCGTACTTCGACCCTACGGCCCTTCGACCCTACGGCCCTTCGACCCTCTGGGTCCGGCGGCTATCCTGTGCTAACTTACCAAGCAATCGCTTGGTTCGGTACAGACGTTAGGAACATGCCATGGGCATCACCTCGACCTCCGACAGCGCCGGTATCACCACGGTCACCGTCGACTTCCCGCCCGTGAACGCTCTCCCCTCACAGGCCTGGTTCGACCTGGCCGAGGCCGTGACCACGGCCGGGCGCAGTCTCGACACCCACGCGGTGATCCTGCGCGCCGAGGGCAGAGGCTTCAACGCGGGTGTGGACATCAAGGAAATGCAGGCCACCGAAAGGTTCAACGCCCTGATCGCCGCCAACCACGGGTGTGCCGCGGCATTCGCCGCCGTCTACGACTGCGAGGTACCGGTCATCGTCGCCGTCAACGGCTTCTGCGTCGGAGGCGGCATCGGCCTCGTCGGCAACGCGGACGTCATCGTCGCCTCCGACGACGCCGTCTTCGGCCTGCCCGAGGTCGACCGCGGTGCACTGGGCGCCGCAACGCATCTCGCGCGCCTCGTCCCCCAGCACATGATGCGCACCCTCTACTACACGGCGCAGAACGTCACCGCGCAGCAGCTCGAGCACTTCGGCTCGGTGTACAAGGTCGTGCCGCGCAGCGAACTCGACGCCGCCGCACGCGAGGTCGCCGAGATGATCGCCGCGAAGGACACCCGCGTCATCCGCCGCGCGAAGGAAGCCATCAACCGCATCGACCCCGTCGACGTGAAGACGAGCTACCGCCTCGAGCAGGGCTTCACCTTCGAGCTGAATCTCGCCGGCATCGCCGACGAGCACCGCGACGAGTTCGTCGCAACAGGAAAGCCGCGCAGCAACAGCTGACGCCTCACACCACCAGGAGTTCGGAACACCATGCGTGACAAGAGAATGTCGCTCGACGACGTGGTCGGCGAGCTGCGCAGCGGAATGACCATCGGCCTCGGCGGCTGGGGATCGCGCCGCAAGCCCATGGCCCTCGTGCGGGCCATCCTCCGTTCGGACGTGAAGGATCTGACCGTCGTCACCTACGGCGGCCCCGATCTGGGCCTGCTGTGTTCGGCGGGCAAGGTGAAGAAGGCGTACTACGGATTCGTCTCGCTCGACTCGGCACCGTTCTACGACCCGTGGTTCTCCAAGGCCCGCACGGGCGGCGAGATCATCGCCCGCGAGATGGACGAGGGCATGATCAAGTGCGGCC
This sequence comes from Rhodococcus sp. Chr-9, assembly GCF_000801125.1. Classification (NCBI taxonomy): domain Bacteria; kingdom Bacillati; phylum Actinomycetota; class Actinomycetes; order Mycobacteriales; family Nocardiaceae; genus Rhodococcus; species Rhodococcus sp. Chr-9. Next base: position 80,570 of record NZ_JTIZ01000017.1, on the reverse strand, counting down.
TGGAAGCCGCCGCCGCGCGCCTGCCGTTCCTGCCCCTCCGCGCGGGCCTGGGTTCGGCCGTGGTCGACTTCTGGGAAGGCGAACTGAAGACCGTCACCTCGCCGTATCCCGGACCGGACGGCACCGAGACCCTCATCGCCATGCCGGCGCTGAACCTCGACGCGTCGTTCGTGCACCTCAACATCGGCGACAAGCACGGCAACTCCGGTTACCAGGGCGTGGACCCCTACTTCGACGACCTCTACTGCATGGCCGCCGAACGTCGCTACGTCTCCGTCGAGAAGATCGTCGAGACCGAGCAGCTCGTGAAAGAGGTTCCGCTGCAGCAGCTCCTGCTCAACCGCATGATGGTCGACGGAATCGTCGAAGCACCGAACGGGGCGCACTTCACCCTCGCGGGCGACAGCTACGGCCGCGACGAGAAGTTCCAGCGCCACTACGCCGAGTCCGCCAAGGACCCCGAGGCATGGCAGGCATTCGTCGACCGCTTCCTCACGGGCAGCGAGGACGACTACCAGGCCGCAGTCCAGAAGTTCGCACAGGAGCAGGCATGACCACCACCGAGACCGTGACCCGCGCCGAGTACTGCGCCATCGCATGCGCCGACATCTTCTCGGGTGCCGGCGAGATCATGGCGAGCCCGATGGCGACACTGCCGCAGATCGGTGCACGCCTGGCCAAGCTCACCACCGAGCCCGACCTGCTGATCACCGACGGTGAAGCACTCATCCTCGCCGACGTCCCGGCCCTCGGCGCGAAGGCACCGATCGAAGGCTGGATGCCCTTCCGCAAGGTGTTCGACGTCGTCGCGTCGGGCCGCCGCCACGTGGTGATGGGCGCCAACCAGATCGACCGGTACGGCAACCAGAACCTGTCGGCCTTCGGTCCACTCCAGCAGCCGACACGCCAGATGTTCGGTGTGCGCGGCGCTCCCGGCAACACGATCAACCACGCGACCAGCTACTGGGTCGGCAAGCACTCCTCGCGCGTCTTCGTCGACACGGTCGATATCGTCTCGGGTGTCGGATACGACAAGGTCGATCCCGAGAACCCGGCGTACCGCTTCCTGGACATCGCGCGGGTCGTCACCAACCTCGGTGTCTTCGACTTCGGCGGTCCCGACCACACCTTCCGGGCGCTCTCGTTGCACCCGGGTGTCGAGGCGTCCACCGTCGCGGAGAACACCTCCTTCGAGGTCGCCGGCCTGGACGAGGCGGGCGTGACCCGCGAGCCGACCTTCGAGGAACTGCGTCTGATCCGCGAGGTGATCGACCCCAAGGGCCTGCGCGACCGCGAGGTCTCGCTGTGACCGTCCTGCGCACCGCCCTGACCGACCTGGTGGGGATCGAGCACCCGATCGTTCAGACGGGCATGGGCTGGGTCTCTGGTCCCCGCCTGACCGCCGCGACGTCGAACGCCGGTGGTCTCGGCATCCTCGCCTCGGCGACGATGACCTACGCCGAACTCGAAGCGGCGGTCGCGAAGACCAAGTCGCTGACCGGCAAGCCGTTCGGCGTCAACATCCGCGCCGACGCCTCGGACGCCGGTGAGCGCATCGACCTGCTGATCCGCGAGAAGGTCAAGGTCGCGTCGTTCGCCCTCGCACCGAAGAAGGAGCTGATCGCCAAGCTCAAGGATCACGGCATCGTCGTCGTGCCGTCGATCGGTGCTGCCAAGCACGCCGTGAAGGTCGCCTCGTGGGGCGCCGACGCGGTGATCGTGCAGGGCGGCGAGGGCGGTGGCCACACCGGTCCCGTCGCGACAACCCTGCTGCTGCCGAGCGTCCTCGACGCCGTCGACATTCCCGTCGTCGCCGCCGGTGGCTTCTTCGACGGTCGTGGGCTCGCCGCCGCGCTGTCCTACGGCGCGGCCGGCATCGCGATGGGCACTCGGTTCCTGCTCACGAGCGACAGTGCTGTTCCCGATTCGGTGAAACAGCAGTACCTTTCGCGGGGACTGCAGGACACCACGGTGTCACTCAAGGTCGACGGCATGCCGCACCGGGTCCTGAACACCGACCTGGTGAACAGCCTCGAGAAGTCCACCTACGCGAAGGGACTGCTCGCGGCCGCGCGGAACGCGACGAAGTTCAAGTCGATGACGGGCATGAAGTGGTCGACCATCGTCAAGGACGGCCTCGCCATGAAGAAGGCGAGCGACCGCACCTGGCAGCAGATCATCATGGCCGCCAACACCCCGATGCTCCTCAAGGCCGGTCTCGTGGAAGGCAACACCGAAGCCGGTGTGCTCGCCTCGGGCCAGGTCGTCGGCATGCTCGACGACCTGCCGAGCTGCCAGGAACTGATCGACCGCATCGTCGCCGAGGCAGTCGAGCGCATCGACGCCCTCTCCGCCCTGCGCGATCAGGGGCGTCCCGCCGCCTGATTCCGATTCCCAGCAGATCGAGACCGGTGTTGTTGTCGAGTTTCCGCGAGAAATCGACAACAACACCGGTCTCGATCGGTTCCGACGTGCGCAGACTCCGCCGCGCGTCGCCGGACACAGGCGCTGGGTCGTTCACGATGCCTCCCGCGGTCCGGAAAATCGACCCCACTCCGCCGAAGCCCAAGCCATGGCCCGGTCAGGAAGATTCCCGATACCGCGTGACAACAGTTCGCCGCTGTTTCAGTGAATTGCGCTCGGCACGGAGCCAGGCAGGGGTATCAGTGTCCCGTTGCGCACGGCACAGGCGCGGTCGACGAGAGTCAGCCGGCTCAGGTCGTGAGTGACCATCACGATCGCCACATCCCGATCCCGGCTCAGATCGGCGAGCAGGGCCACGACCTCGCGGCTGCGGTTCTCGTCGAGGGCCGAGGTGGGCTCGTCGACGAGCAACACCGAGGGGTCGTTCATCAGTCCTCGCGCGATCGCAACCCGTTGCCGTTGCCCTCCCGACAGTTGGTGGGGACGCCGGTCCAGGTGCCCGTCGAGACCCAATGAACACAACAGGTCCGTGGCACGGGCACGACTCTCGCGGACCGAGTCGCCCGCGAGATGGGACATCATCTGCAGTTGTTCGACTGCGGTCAACGAGGGCAGCAGGTTCGACTGCTGGAACACGAATCCGAGCTTCTCGCGTCGCACGGTCGTGCGCTCGTCACGGTCCAGTCCCGTCATGTCGCTGCCGTCGATAACGACACGACCCGAATCGGGGGTGATGAGAAGGCCGGCGACAGCGAGCAGGCTCGATTTGCCGGACCCGGACGGACCGGTCACAGCCACGAATTCGCCGCGTCGGACCTCGAAATCCACGTCGTCGAGGACGCGTCGATGCCCGTCACCGTCGGGATAGCTGAGGACGATGTTGCGTAAGCAGATACTCATGTCGAAGTCCTTCGTTCTCGGTAGATGACTCATCGAGCGGCTGCAAGGGCAGCGAGCGGGTCGACCTTGGCGATACGGACCAGGGAAGCAGCCGCGCCGATCATGCCCGTCGCAACGAGGGCGAGGAACGGAACCACGGTGGTGGACATCGTGAGCGAGAACGGAACCGACTGCGAGGCTGCCGTTCCGAGACCGGCTGCGGCCAGGGTTCCAAGTCCGGATCCGAGTACCAGCACGATCGAGCTCTGCCCGAGTGCGTCCTGGAGCAGATAGCGGGTGGAGGCACCGACAGCCTTGAGCACAGCGAGGTCCTGGCCGCGCTGGATGGTCCATACCGTGAAGAAGGCCCCGACGACCAAGGCGCTGACGATCATCAGCATCGTCTGCATCAACAGCAGCGATCCACGCTCGGAGGTGTACGACCCGATCGCGTTCAGCGCACCGCGGCCGTCGGTGACGGCCGTCCCGGTCGCCTCACCGACAGAATCGGCGTCGAACCCTGCGGAGGTCCGCAATGCAACGACGGTGCCGTCACTGCCACCGGCCGACGGCAGTGACATCCATGCGTCGTGGTCCATCCAGACCACGGGCTGATGACTGTAGAACGAGTCGTCGACCAGAGCGGTGATGGTGAATACCTTTCCGCTCATCAAAATCCGGGTTCCGTTCGTCCATCCGTTGTCATTGGCGAGGTCGGCGTCCACGGCTACCGAGCCGGCACCGAGCACGACCGGAGCGGCGAAAGAATGCCCGTCGACGCCGAACGCAGAAGCGGCAACTTCTCGACCGTCGACGCTGATCCGAGCGGGTGCCACCCCGATGATCGACGCAGCATCGACACCGTCGGCCTTTGCAAGTTCCGCATACTGCCGCGTCGTCACGGTCGACTCGGCGAACGAGACCGAGCGGCCATCGGGGGGAGCACCGAATGCGAAGTGGTCGGCGCCGATGTTCTCGATCGCAGCGATGGACCGATTACCCAGTCCGGAGGTCAGCCCCGACAGCATGACCACCATCAGCGAAATGAGGAACAGGGCCGAGGTCATCAGCGTAAAGCGACCTTTGGCGAATCGGAGATCACGGAAAGCGAGGAACATGCATCTCAGCGTCGTGCAAGGGAGCATTCCCGGCATCGCGCATTGGTTGGGTTCGCTGATCCATCGAAAGTTGGAGATCTTCGATCGGTGCGGTCGACGGCATAGTGCGGTATTAGAGTGGGCGAAATGCGGAATTCCGATGGGTCTGACTCGGGCGGGGCCGTGCCGGTGCTACGCGCCATGCAATTCGGCGCCCATCTGCTGTTCTTCCTGCTCCTCGCGGTGGGTGTCGTGCGCACGGTTACCGACAGTGCTCATCCCGTTCCGATCGTCGCGTTCGCTGTCGTGGTAGCCGGGTGGTATCTCTTCGGGATCTGGTTCGCGCGGCGTGAGGGCTTCGAGAACGGGGAGCCGGTACAGCGCCGATCGGGGCAGATCTGGTTCGCGGCGCTCGGGCTGGGCTGGCTGGCTCTCGTGGTGGCGGATGTCAACTTCGTCTGGTTAGCGTTCGCCCTGTTTTTCTTGTGCTTTCCCCTGTTCTCCACTCCGGTCGCGTTGACGGTGACGATCATGCTGACCGCGATAGCGATCGCAGCGACGCTGTGGCACGGCACCACGAACACGGTTGCCTCGATTCTCGGACCGGTGTTCGGGGCGGCAGCTGCCGCCGGAATGGCCGTCGTCTATCAACAGTTGGTGCGGCAGTCCGCGCAGCGACAGCAGTTGGTGGACGAACTCACCGAGGCGCACCGAGAGTTGCTCGGGGCGCAGGACGAATTGGTCGCGCTGCAACGGGAAGCGGGCGCACTGACCGAACGTTCCCGCCTCGCGCGTGACATCCACGACACTCTGGCGCAAGGATTTTCGTCCATTCTGCTGCTCTCTCGAGCCGGGCAGCGCGCTCCCGACAATTCCGCGGCGATCTTCGCGCAGATCGCGGACACCGCGCAGCAGAATCTGATCGAGGCCCGCCGGGTGGTCGACGCGCTCGCGCCGGTTGCGCTCGAGTCCGCACCGCTCGAATCCGCGTTGCGGCGCCTGCTCGACCAACTCGAACAGCAGACCGGGATCACCGGTGACCTACTCACCGACAGCGATCCGATCCCGCTGGTGACGGACTGCGACGTCGCCTTGCTCCGCGTCGCCCAGAGTGCTCTCGCCAACGTGCGGTTGCATTCGCGGGCGCGTCGGGTACGGGTGACATTGAGCTACGCATCCGACGAAGTACGGCTCGATATCGTCGACGACGGTATCGGCTTCGATCAACGTCAGGACGGTGGATTCGGCTTACGGTCGATGAGGGAACGACTGGCCGAACTGGGTGGCACACTCGTCGTGGAATCGGCACCCGGAGACGGAACCGCGGTTGCCGCAACCCTTCCGGTCGGGCGGGTCGCATGAGTGCGGTACGTGTACTGCTCGTCGACGATCACCCGGTGGTACGGGCGGGACTACGCGCGTTGCTGGCGTCGCACGATGACATCGTGGTGGTGGCCGAAGCATCGTCGGGTGAGGAAGCCGTGGCTTCGGCGGCGGCCGCGAAACCCGATGTGGTGCTGATGGATCTGCGTCTGGGATCGGGGATCGACGGGGCGCAGGCGACCGCCCGGATCCTGACTGCGGCCGATCCGCCGAGGGTCGTCGTACTCACCACCTACGACACGGACGCGGACATTCTGCGCGCGGTCGAAGCCGGTGCGGCAGGCTACCTCCTCAAGGACACCGACCCGAAAGTGCTGATCGAATCGGTGTTCGCGGCGGCCCGTGGGGAGACCGTCCTGGACCCGGACGTGGCCCAGCGCCTTTACCGCCGCATGCAGCAGCCCCGCACCGACCTCAGCGCCCGCGAAATCGAAGTGCTGTCGCTGGTCGCCGAAGGGTTGTCCAATCGCGCGATCGCCAAACAGCTCTTCGTCAGCGAGGCAACCGTGAAATCCCATCTGGTGCACGCTTTCACCAAATTGGACGTGGACAATCGCACCGCCGCAGTGGTCGCGGCGCGCGAGCGGGGCCTGATCGCGTGATCGGTGTCGAGGATCGGGCCAGGAGAACGAACCGTGCCTGCCCTCCCCGGACGCGAACCGCGCTGCCCCTCCGACCGTGTCGCTTCCAACGGACTCCATACCGAGGGCGAATACGAATCCGAGCGCCTCGGATTCGGAGCGGCCGAACTGTTCGTAGACCGAGCGGCGGTCGTTGCGCATGCAGGTCTGTGGGAAGACTGTGACAGTTCGAGTCCACCGGCAACCGCGTAGCCTTCCACTGCCGCGATCACCGGTTTGGAGAGCACGAGGCGCGTCGGCCGGTTCGGCGGCCATCGGACCGTCGACCGCGTTCCGGCGCTCGGGACGGGCCATGATCACAGTCGTTACCCGATCGCGCGTCTCGACGCGGATCGATTCGTACGGCGTCATGCCCGATCTCCCCGCTCAACAGCATCGGCTTCCCGGGTTCGCATCCGCTGCAGCGTGCCGCTCACGCCAGTAGTCGCGTTCGCTCAGCGGTGGTCGATCCGGATGCTGCCGGCGGTGCAGTTCGACGTACCTCGCGTAGTCGTGGTCGCCCATGACGGCACCGATCCACCACCACGCCCGACGCAGTGCTGTGATCACGACCCACCTCCGTCCCCGTCGCGATGCCGCGAGGCATGGGTGTGTGCGGCGCCCGGGGCGCGGACCTTGCCCGATGCGATCAGTTCGTCCCACTCCTTCTGCAGTTCCCTCTCGGCCGGGGTCGGCACGAAGCCCGCGGGCGCGAATATCTTCGACGGCACGTCGGGTGTTTCGGTGGTGGGCATACCTCCGGCCCGGACCGATCTGGTACACACCACTACTCCTGCGGCGACCACGATGAGCACGAGCACTGCGAACACGATCGACAACGTGCCCTGGATGAATGTGTTGCGGATGACGGCATCGATCTCGTCGGCAGTCTTCGCCGAACCGAATGTGGTTGCGCCGGAGTTCTTCGCGTCGACGAAAGCTCGGTGCTGGGCCCAGTACCCCACCGCGCGGTCGCCGGAGAAGATCTTCTGCCACGACGCCGTCATGGTCACGATCAGATCCCACACCAACGGCACGCCGGGGATCCACGCCCACTTCACCAGTCCCTTCTTCACGACGACGGTGAGCACGACGGTCAGGGCGATCGCGGCGAGCAACTGGTTGGCGATGCCGAACAGTGGGAAGAGCGTGTTGATGCCGCCCAGCGGGTCGGTGACGCCCATCAGCAGGATCGCACCCCACAGGCCGACGACGACCGCGGAGCACAACCAGGCGCCGGGACGCCAGGACGGATCCTTGAAGCGACGAGCGGGACCGCCGAAGTTGCCGAGCGAGTCCGAAAGCATGAACCGCGCGACACGCGTTCCCGCGTCGACGGTGGTGAGGATGAACAGCGCCTCGAACATGATCGCGAAGTGGTACCAGAACGATTTGAGGCTGTCGCCGCCGAACAGGTCGCTGAGCACCTGGGACATGCCGAACGCGAGCGTCGGGGCACCACCGGTACGGGAGATGATCGACTCCTCCCCGACGGATTCGGCTGCCGCCGAGATCTGTTCGGGGGTGATGTCGGGCGACCCCAGCCCGAGACCGTTGACGTAGGCGGCGGCGGTCTCCGGGGTGCCGCCGGTGAGGGCGGCCGGAGCGTTGAGCGTGAAGTACAGGTGCTGGTCGATGATGCAGGCGGTGACCAGCGCCATGATCGCGACGAACGACTCGGTGAGCATGCCGCCGTAGCCGATCAGCCGGATCTGTTTCTCCTTCTCGAGCAGTTTCGGGGTGGTGCCCGAGGAGATGAGCGCGTGGAATCCAGACAGTGCGCCACATGCGATGGTGATGAACAGGAACGGGAACAGCGACCCCGCGAAGGCCGGACCATCGCCGTCGATCGCGAACGACGTGATGTCGGGCATCTCCAGGTTCGGTCGTGCGACGAGGATCCCGATCGCGAGCAGGACGATCGTGCCGACCTTCATGAAGGTCGACAGATAGTCGCGCGGGGCGAGCAGCAACCACACCGGCAGCACCGACGCCGCGAATCCGTAGGCGATCATCAGCCACGAAATCGTCACCGGGGACAGGGTGAACCAGTTCGTTCCCCAGTCGGTCTCGGCGACCCAGCCACCCGCGATGATCGCGACGAGCAGCAGAACGACGCCGATCAGCGACACCTCCGCGACCCTGCCGGGTCGCAGATAGCGCAGATAGACGCCCATGAACAGTGCGATGGGAATGGTCATCGCGATGGAGAACAGGCCCCACGGGCTGTCGGCGAGCGCGTTCACGACCACCAATGCCAGCACCGCGATCAGGATGATCATGATGACGAAGACCGCGATGAGCGCCGCGACGCCGCCGATCGGCCCGAGTTCCTCGCGGGCCATCTGGCCGAGGCTGCGTCCGCGGCGGCGCGAGGAGATCCACAGGACGAGGAAGTCCTGGACCGCACCGGCGAAGACGACGCCGACGATGATCCAGATCGTGCCGGGCAGATAACCCATCTGGGCGGCGAGCACCGGGCCGACGAGCGGGCCCGCGCCGGCAATGGCGGCGAAGTGGTGGCCGAACAACACCCGACGGTCCGTCGGCATGTAGTCCTTGCCGTTCTCGAGTTCCTCGGCAGGTGTCGCACGGTCGTCGCGTGGCTGCACGATCTTGCGTTCGATGAACTTCGCGTAGAAGCGATAGGCGACGAGATAGGTGCACACGGCGGCGATGACGAACCAGACCGCGTTGATCTCCTCGCCGCGGACCAGCGCGATGATCGACCAGGCGACCGCCCCCAGAATCGCGAGCACGAAAAAGACGATCCTCGCGGTGGGTGATATCGGTGTCCGGTCGACGACACCGACCGGTGGAAGATCGGGGTCGGTCCGGAGATATTCCACCTCGCTGCTGGTCGGCGGCGCCGGGTCCACAGCCATATCGGCTCCTCACCAGGCTCGCCCGCAGACCCGCGGAGGTCGCGACGGGCCTCGAATGTGCTCGAATCTCGACCAGCGTCACGCTACCCGCGCGCGTCGACGAACGAACCGGAATCGATCAGCCGCGTGCGGCGATCCTGGCTTGCACCTCGGGCCGACGTAGCGGCGGCACCGACGGCGGTGGTTGCCGCCGCTCGGGAAGGGCCGCGAGCAATCTCGTCGTCGTCGCGGTCACTTCGGCGACGGCCTGTTCGAACGGCTCCCGGGTGGCGTCGGAGAGTTTGTGGATCCCGCTGACCTTACGGACGTACTGCCGTGCGGCCGCTTCGATCTCCTCGGCGGTCGCAGCCGGCTCGAGCCCCCGCAGCTCCGTGATGTTCCGGCACATGCTTCGAGGGTAGACGTCACCTCCGGACCGGACCATACGTTCGCTTCCGCGCGCCCGCTGTCCGTCCGCTGCGGCGATCGCAGCAGCGGGTGACGAACGGGCGCGCGGATGTGAAGGGGGTGGGTCAGACGCGTTCGATGATGGTCGCGTTGGCGGTCCCGCCACCCTCGCAGATGGTGAGCAGGCCGTAGCGACCACCGGTGCGCTCGAGCTCGTTGAGCAGCGTCGCCATCAGCTTGGTGCCGGTCGCGCCGAGCGGGTGGCCGAGGGCGATCGCGCCGCCGTTGACGTTGACCTTCGACGGGTCGGCGCCGATCTCCTTGATCCACGCCAGGACGACGGGCGCGAAGGCCTCGTTGATCTCGATGAGGTCGATGTCGTCGATCGTCAGGCCGGCCTTCTCGAGGGCGTACTGCGTGGCGGGGATCGGGGCGGTGAGCATGAAGATCGGGTCGTCGCCGCGGGCGCTGAGGTGGTGGATGCGCGCGCGGGGCTTCAGGCCGTACTTCTTCACGGCCTCGTCGGAGGCGAGCAGCACCGCGGATGCGCCGTCGGAGATCTGGCTGGCGACGGCGGCGGTCAGGCGTCCGCCCTCGACGAGGGTCTGCAGCGACGCCATCTTCTCGAGGCTGGTCTCGCGCGGGCCTTCGTCGACGGTGGCGTCACCGAAGGGGACGATCTCGTTCTCGAAGCGTCCCTCGGCGATGGCGGCCTTGGCGCGCTCGTGGCTCTGCAGCGCCCACTTCTCGAGTTCCTCGCGGCTGAGGTCCCACTTCTCGGCGATCATCTCGGCACCCTTGAACTGCGACACCTCGTCGCTGCCGTAGCGCTCCGTCCAGCCCTTCGACCCACCGAAGGGGGTGTCGAAGCCGTACTGCTGCCCGACGATCATGGCCGCGGAGATCGGGATCTGCGTCATGTTCTGCACGCCACCGGCGACGATGAGATCCGCGGTGTCGCTGAGGATCGCCTGGGCACCGAAGTGCAGGGCCTGCTGGCTCGACCCGCACTGACGGTCGACGGTCACGCCGGGCACGTGCTGCGGGTAGCCGGCGGCCAGCCACGCGGTGCGGGCGATGTTGCCGGCCTGGCCGCCGATGGCGTCGACGCAACCGAACACCACGTCGTCGACGTCGGCGGGGTCGATGCCCGTGCGCTCGACGAGCGCCTTGATCACGTGCGCGCCCAGGTCGGCCGGGTGCACGTCCGCGAGCCCACCCTTCTTCTTGCCGATGGGGGTGCGCACCGCGTCGACGATGTAGGCCTCGGTCATGATGTCTCCTTACGAAGAATTCTGGTTCGACAGTCCGTCGAGAACGATGGAAAGGTATTGCTGGGCAACCTGATCGATACTGAGGGAGCCTCCGGGCCGGTACCAGCGCACGGCCACCCACACGGTGTCGCGCAGGAACCGGAAGACCAGTTCGACGTCGACGTCGGGCCGGAACGAACCGTCCGCGACGCCGCGTTCGATCACGCCCACCCACAGGTCGCGGAACTCGGTGTTGAGTTCGCCGATGTAGGCGAAGCGGTCGCCCTCGAGATGCTTGGCCTCACCCTGGTAGATCGCCACCGCGGCGTGCGACCGGTCGATCGCCTCGTAGGAGGTGGTGACGAGTGCCGCGAGGGTTTTGCGGGACGGCAGACCCGACGCGACGATCTTGCGGTACCGGTCGAACAGGTCGTCGAGGAAGGCCCGCAGGATCTCGTCCACCATCGACTCCTTGGAATCGAAGTGGTGGTAGAGGCTGCCGGAGAGGATTCCCGCCGCGTCGGCGATGTCGCGCACGGTCGTGGCCCGCACACCGCGCGACGCGAACAGGTCGGCTGCGATGTCGAGCAGTTCCGCGCGGCGTCCGGACTTGCTGGAGGTGTCGTCGCGTGAGGGAGTCATGACGGACATCCTTTCAAGCCGACCGAGAGCGGGTTCATGCGCGCTGGGAGGAGACCGACACGACCTCGCCGGTCAGATAGGTCGTGTAGTCGCTCGCGAGCATCGCGATGGTCGCCGCGACCTCCCAGACCTCGGCGGCGCGGCCGTAGGCCTCACCGGCGGCGAGGTTGTCGAGCAGTTCCTCGCTGGTGACCTTCGCGAGGAAGGGGTGTCGGGCGATGGACGGGGCGACGGCGTTGATGCGCACGCCGTATTCGGCGGCCTCGATCGCGGAGCAGCGGGTCAGGGCCATGACGCCGGCCTTCGCCGCCGCGTAGTGCGCCTGCGAGTGCTGGGCGCGCCAGCCGAGTACCGACGCGTTGTTGACGAGCACGCCGTTGTGGTCGACCGAGCGGAAGTAGCGCAGTGCCGCGCGGGTCGCGCGGAAGGTGCTGGTGAGGGTGATGTCGAGGACGCGATCCCATTCCTCGTCGGTCATCTCGACGACGGGCGTCTCCCCACCGAGTCCAGCATTGTTGACGAGCACGTCGATGCGCCCTAGCCGGTCGGCGGCGCCGGTGATGAGGGCGTCGACCTGTTCGGTGGACGACACGTCGCACACGATCGTCGCGACCTGCTGTTCGGGGAACTCGGCCGCGAGCTTCTCCGCGGACTCGCCGAGCCGGCGCTCGTGGAAGTCGGAGACGAGCACGTCGGCGCCCTCGAGCAGCGCGCGACGCGCGGTGGCGAATCCGATGCCGGTACCGGCGGCGGCGGTGACCACGACCTTCTTGTCGCGGAGCAGTCCGTGGCCGGGGGTCTCGACCGGCGGGGTCGCGAGCGGGGATGCGGGACGGGGTGTTGCGGTCACGGACGTGCCTCCCGGGGAAGGCCGAGCACGCGCTCGGCGATGATGTTGCGCTGGATCTCGTTGGATCCGCCGTAGATGGTGTCGGCGCGGGTGAACAGGAACAGCCGCTGCCATTCCGCGAGCTCGAGATGTTCGGGATCGGTGATGTCGGAGGGATTTCCGGCATGGTCGTGATCGGGGCCGACGAGCGATGACGATCCCTGCACGTCCATGGCGAGTTGCCCCAGGTCGCGATGCCAGTTCGCCCACAGCAGTTTCGCGACCGAGGCCTGACCCGGGTCGGCGTCGCCGAGGGTGCGTAGGGCGTGGGCACGCATGACCCGCAGTTCGATCCGCGCGCGGGCGATGCGTTCGCGGAGGTGCGGATCGTCGATCGCACCGTTGCTCTCGGCGACGGAGACGATGCCGTCGAGTTCGCGGGCGAAGCCGATCTGCTGCCCGAGGGTGGAGACGCCACGTTCGAAGGTCAGCAGACCCATCGCGACCTTCCACCCGTCGCCGGGGGCACCGACGACGAGGTCGGCGTCGGTGACGGCGTCGTCGAAGAAGACCTCGTTGAACTCGGAGGTGCCCGTGAGCTGCTGAATGGGCCGCACCGTGACGCCGGGCTGGTCGAGGGGCACGAGCAGGAAGCTCAGGCCGTGATGGCGGGTCGAACCGGGTTCCGTCCGCGCGACGACGAAGGCCCATTGTGCGACGTGTGCGAGCGACGTCCAGACCTTCTGACCGTTGATCACCCACTTGTCGCCCTCGAGGCGGGCGGTGGTGGAGACGTTGGCGAGGTCGGAGCCGGCTCCCGGTTCCGAGTAGCCCTGCGCCCACAGTTCGGTGACGTTACGGATCCCGGGCAGGAAGCGCTGCTTCTGTTCCTCGGTCCCGAACGCGATGAGGGTGGGGCCGAGCAGTTCCTCACCGAGGTGGTTGACGCGCGCGGGCGCGTTCGCCTTCGCGTACTCCTCGTGGAAGATCACGCGCTGATCCATGCTCGCGCCGCGCCCGCCGTACTCGGTGGGCCAGCCGATGCAGGTCCATCCGGCAGCGGCCAGATGCCGGTCCCACGCGAGTCGCTGTTCGAAGAACTCGTGTTCGCTTCCGGGTCCGCCCTTGCCTCTGAGCTCGGCGAAGTCGCCGGTCAGGTTGTCTTCGAGCCACTGTCGGACGGTGGCTGCGAACTCCGCATTTTCCTGGCTCTCGCTCTCGTGCACATCCGTACGATAACCTACCAAGCAATTGCTAGGTAGGGAGCTCTGTGAACACACGACCGAGAACCACTCCGGCCGCACTCGTACGTGCCGCCGACACCTGGCCGGACCTGCTCGCGATCGCCGATGGCGACACCCGGCTGACCTTCGCACAACTGCGCGACCACGTCCGCGATGCCGCCGCGGCGCTCGTCTCCCGCGGCGTCGAACGCGGTGCGCGCGTCGTCATCTGGTCGCCCAACACGTTCCACTGGGTGATCGCTGCCCTGGGTACACATTGGGCCGGCGGGGTCGTCGTACCCCTCAACACCCGCTACACCGGAAACGAGGCCGCCGACGTCGTCGAGCGCGTCCGCCCCGAGGCCCTCGTCGTGGTCGGCGACTTCCTCGGTACCGACCGCTACACCGAACTGTGCAAGGCCGCTCCGGAACTGTCGATCCCGACGACCGTGCGGGTCCCGCTGGGCGGGAACGACGCGCCGATCGACGGGATCGTCGAGTGGGCGGACTTCCTGTCCTCCGCCACCGACGCCGCCCGCACCGAGGCCGACGCGCGCGCCGCGGCCGTGACCCCCGACGACGTCTCCGACATCCTGTTCACCTCGGGCACGACCGGCCGCAGCAAGGGCGTGCTCAGCGCCCACCGTCAGTGCATCGGTGTCGCGCAGGCGTGGGCCGAGTGCGCCGAACTGACGATCGACGACAACTACCTGATCATCAACCCGTTCTTCCACAGCTTCGGGTACAAGGCCGGCTTCGTCGCCGCACTGCTCCATGGCTCCACCGTCATCCCCCTCGCGACCTTCGACGTAGAGAAGGTCATGGCGATGGTCGCGGCCGAGCGCATCAGCGTCCTCCCGGGCGCCCCGACGATCTACCAGTCCATCCTCGACCACCCGCGGCGCGGCGAGTACGACCTGAGCAACCTGCGCATCGCCGTCACCGGCGCCGCACCCGTGCCCGTCTCCCTCGTCGAGCGCATGCAGAACGAACTGAGCTTCGACGCGGTGCTCACCGCCTACGGGCAGACCGAGGCGGTCGTCGCGACGATGTGCCGCACCGACGACGATCCCGTCACCGTCTCCACCTCGTCCGGACGCGCCACCGCGGAGTTCGAGGTGCGCATCGGCGACAAGGGCGAGATCCTGCTGCGCGGCCCGAACGTCATGCTCGGTTATCTCGACGATCCCGAGGCCACGGCCAAGACGATCGACGAGGACGGGTGGCTGCACACCGGCGATGTCGGGACCGTCGACGAACGCGGCTATCTCGACATCACCGATCGTCTCAAGGACATGTACATCAGCGGCGGATTCAACGTCTATCCGGCGGAGGTCGAAGCGGCACTGCTGCGCCTGCCGGGAGTCCACGAGGTCGGGGTGATCGGTGTCCCCGACGAGCGCATGGGTGAGGTCGGCCGGGCGTTCGTGGTCCCGCTGGACGGACATCCGCTCACCGAGGACGACGTGATCGCGTACGCCCGAGAGAAACTCGCCAACTTCAAAGCGCCGCGATCGGTTCGGTTCATCGATGCGCTGCCCCGAAACCCGTCCGGCAAGGTACTGAAGAACGTTCTGCGTGAGGAGAAGTCATGACCGTCCCGTTCGAGCCCGATGTCGTCACCTACGAGGTGCGCGACGGCGTCGCGATCGTCACTCTCAACCGACCCGATTACCGCAACGCCCAGAACTCGGTCATGACCTACGCGCTCGACGCCACCTTCGAGAGGGCCGTCGAGGACGACGAGGTCAAGGTGATCGTGCTGGCCGGCAACGGCAAGCACTTCTCCGCCGGCCACGATCTGGGCACCCCGGGCCGCGACCACCACGTCCACTACGACAACAAGGCCGTGATGTGGTGGGATCACGTCGACAAGCCCGGCGGCGACCAGCGCTACGCCCGTGAGATGGAGGTCTACCTGGGGATGTGCCGCCGCTGGCGCGAGATCCCCAAGCCCACCATCGCGTCGGTGCAGGGCGCCTGCATCGCCGGTGGTCTCATGCTGGCGTGGGTGTGCGACCTGATCGTCGCGTCCGAGGATGCCTTCTTCTCCGATCCCGTGGTCCGCATGGGCATCCCGGGTGTCGAGTACTTCGCGCACCCGTGGATCCTCGGAACGCGCTTCGCGAAGGAGATCCTCTACACCGGTGATCGTTTCAGTGCCCAGCGCGCCTACGAGGTGGGCATGGTCAGCCGCGTCGTGCCGCGTGAGGAACTCGAGAACGAGACCCTCGCCCTCGCCGCCCGCATCGCGGAGATGCCCCGCTTCGGGCTCGCGCTCACCAAGCGCGCCGTCAACCAGTGCGAGGACCAGATGGGCATGCGCAACGGCATGGACTCGGTCTTCGGCCTGCACCACTTCGCGCACGCGCACAACGCCGAGGTCGGCGCCGACTCGCTCGGCGGCATGAACGCCAAGTCGATGGCCGCGACCGCTCGTCCGGTGGAAGGAGCGAAGTAGTGGATCTGCAGCTCGACGACGCCACCCTCGCGTTCCGCGACGAGGTACGCGCCTTCCTCGCCGAGAACGTCCCCACGACGCCGCTCGAGTCGATGGACACGGCCGAGGGCTTCGAGGAACACCGGCAGTGGGAACGGACCCTCGCCGATGCACGCCTGTCGGTCGTCTCCTGGCCCGAGGAACTCGGCGGCCGCGACGCGACCCTCGAGCAGTGGGTCGTGTTCGAGGAGGAGTACTACCGCGCCGGTGCGCCCGGCCGGGTGAGCCAGAACGGCATCTTCCTGCTCGCCCCCACCCTGTTCGAGCATGCCCACCCCGAACAGCTCGCCCGCATCATGCCGCGCATGGCCCGGGCCGACGACATCTGGGCCCAGGCCTGGTCGGAACCCGAGTCCGGCTCCGACCTCGCGTCGCTGCGCTCGACCGCCACGAAAGTCGACGGCGGCTGGCTGCTCAACGGCCAGAAGACCTGGAGCTCGCGGGCGTCCTATGCCGACATGGGTTTCGGTCTGTTTCGCTCCGACCCGGAGGCCCAGCGGCACAAGGGCATCACCTACTTCATGTTCGACCTGCGGGCCGAGGGCGTCACCGTGCGACCGATCCCGCAGCTCGACGGTGAGCCGGGCTTCGCAGAGATCTTCCTCGAGGACGTCTTCGTCCCCGACGACCCGGAGCGTCCCGGTGAGTCCGGTGTGATCGGTGCGGTGAACGAAGGATGGCGGGTCGCGATGAGCACCGCCTCCAACGAGCGCGGTCTGTCGCTGCGTGCGCCGGGCCGATTCCTGGCGGCCACCGACCGGCTGCTGTGCGCCTACGGCGAGTCCGATCTCCACGGCGACACCGCGCTGCGCAACCGCGTCGCCGACGCGTGGATCGGGGCGCGCGCCTACGAGCTGTCGACCTGGGCGACCGTCACGCGCCTGACCGCGGGCGGACAGCTCGGCGCCGAATCGTCGATCAACAAGGTGTTCTGGTCCGAGTGGGACATCGCCGCGCATGAGACGGCGCTCGACCTGCAGGGTGCGGACGCCGAACTCGTCGACGGCTGGACCGACGGTTACCTGTTCTCGCTGTCGGGCCCGATCTACGCCGGTACCAACGAAATCCAGAAGAACGTCATTGCCGAGCGGCTGCTCGGCCTTCCGAGGGGTGATCGATGAGATTCGCACTCGACGAGTCCCATGAGGACTTCGCGTCCAGTATCGACGCCCTGCTCACCAAGTCGGATATGCCGCAGGTGATCCGTGCGTGGAACAGCGGCGACACGGCACCGGGTCTGCAGGTGTGGGAGCGACTGGCCGAGACCGGCGTCAACGATCTGCTCGTTGCCGAGGAGCACGACGGCCTCGGGGCCGACGCGGTCGATCTCGTCGTCGCCGTCGAACAGCTCGGTCGCCACGCTGTGCCCGGTCCGGTGGTCGAAACCGTCGCGGTGGCACCGGTTCTGCTCGCCGCCGTGGCACCCGAGCGTCTCGGCCCGCTTGCCGCCGGATCGCTCGCCACCGTCGCGATGCTCCCCCACGCGCCGTACGCGGTCGACGCGCACGTCGCCGACCTCGCGCTGCACGTCGCCGACGGCACAGTCTCGGTCGGCACCGCCGGAGACACGCGCGAGTCGGTCGACCGGTCGCGCACGCTCGCCTCGCTCACCGTCGGCGAGTCGCTCGGATCGGCAGATACCGCGGCGGCTTTCGACATCGGTGTCCTGGCGTCCGCCGCTCAGCTCCAGGGCCTGGGCCGGACCCTGCTCGACACCACCGTCGAGTACGCGCAGCAGCGCAAGCAGTTCGGTCGTGCGATCGGCTCCTTCCAGGCCGTCAAGCACCACCTCGCCGAGGTGGCGATCGCGCTGGAGATGGCACGTCCGCTGCTGCACGGCGCGGCCATCGCCGTCCGCGACGAGCTGTCCACCGCGTCCCGGGACGTCTCGGCCGCGAAGGTCGCGTGCGGCGATGCCGCCTATCTCGCCGCGCGCACGGCACTGCAGGTGCACGGCGCCATCGGCTACACCCAGGAATACGATCTGTCGCTGTGGATCACGAAGGTCCGCGCGCTCGTCACTGCGTGGGGCACCCCCGACGAGCACCGGGCACGCGTGGTCGCGGCACTCGAGAGCGAGGCGTCGTGACGTTCGAGACGGAAGAGCTTGCCGCACTGCGGGACTCGGTACGCACCCTGCTCGCCAAGCACTCCGATTCGGCTGCCGTGAGGCGGGCGATCACCACCGGCAGCGGATACGACGACGAACTGTGGACGATGCTCGTCGAACAGGTCGGGGTCGCGGCCCTCGCCGTTCCGGAGGAGTACGACGGTGTGGGCGCCTCGTGGGTCGAGACCCACGTGGTCCTCGAGGAACTCGGCCGCACCCTCACGCCGTCGCCGTTCCTGGGGTCGGCGGTGCTCGCGGCGCAGACCGTGCTGCTGTCCGGTGATGCCGACGCGGCGGCGCGTCTGCTCCCCGGCATCGCGGCCGGCGAGGTCGTCGCAGTGTGCTGGGCGTCGGCCGCCGGCTGGCAGCGTCCCGGCGTGAGCGCCGAGGGCGACGTGCTGACCGGAACCGCGCACTACGTGCTCGGCGGCGACATCGCGTCCACCCTGCTCGTGCTCGCCACCGACGGCGACACGGTCGGCCTGTTCGAAATCGACCCGGAGACCGACGGGGTGTCGCGACGCCGCGTGCCCACGATGGATCCCACGCGTTCCCTCGCGGAGGTGTCGTTCTCGGCGGTGACCGGTCGTCGCCTGGCGTCGTCCGACGATCTCGTCGACCGGTTGCGGGCGTCCGCGGCGATCGCCCTGTCGGCCGAGCAGGTGGGCGCCGCGCAGGCCGTGCTCGACCTGACCGTCGACTATGCGAAGAACCGCAAGCAGTTCGGTCGCGCGATCGGGTCGTTCCAGGCGCTCAAGCACCGCATGGCCGACATGTACGCGCTCGTGGAGACGGCGCGGTCGATGTCGTATGCGGCTGCGTTGTCGCAGGATCCGCAGGACGCGTACGCAGCGAAGATCTACTGTTCGGAGGCCTTCCAGCAGGTCGCCTCGGAGGCCGTGCAGTTGCACGGCGGGATCGCGATCACCTGGGAGCACGACGCGCAGTTGTTCTTCAAGCGGGCGCACGGCAGCGCCCAGTTGTTCGGGCAACCGCGCGAATACCTGAGCGCGGTCTCCGCCTGAGCAATATCGTCGGCGGCGATCCCTGCGAAAGATCGGTGATGCGCCTCCTCGATTCCTCGGTTCCGCTCCCCGTTCGTCCCCGCCGCGTCCTCGTGGCGGGGACGTCCGGTTCCGGCAAGACGACCCTCGCCGCGAGGATCGGGGAGATCCTCGACCTTCCGCACGTCGAGATCGACGGGCTCCATCACGGTCCGAACTGGACGCCGCGTCCGTCCTTCCGCGACGACGTCGAGGAGTTCACCGCGCAGTCTCGCTGGGTGACGGAGTGGCAGTACACCGCGGTGCGGCCGCTGCTCGTCGAGCGCGCCGACCTGATGGTGTGGCTCGACCTGCCGCGGAGCACGGTGATGCGCCAGGTGGTGTGGCGGACGCTGCGACGCCGGGTGCGCCGGGAAGAACTGTGGAACGGCAACATCGAACCGCCCCTGCACACCTTCTTCCGCGATCGCGACCACATCGTGCGCTGGGCGTGGCGCACCCACGGCGGATATCGCGACCGCGTCCTCACCGCGCTCACACAGCGTCCCGATCTGCCGGTCGTACGGCTGACGAGCCGCCGGGAGGTCGATGCGTGGGCGGCGCTGCTCGCCTGCCGTCCCCCGAGGTCCGGCGGATGAACTCGACGCCCGCCTCGACGCCCGCGGGCCGGAGAGCACCTGATCGTCCGGGATTCCTCGCGCCCGCCGCGGCGGCTCGCTAACGTCGGAGAGATGACACCTCCCACGATCACGCTGAATTCCGGAACGACGATCCCGCAGCTGGGCCTGGGAGTCTGGCAGGCCACCAACGACGAGACCGAACATGCGGTCCGATACGCGATCGACGAGGCCGGTTACCGGCACATCGACACGGCCGCGGCCTACGGCAACGAGGAAGGCGTCGGGCGCGCGCTCGCCGCGTCGTCGGTGCCGCGCGAGGACATCTTCGTCACCACCAAGCTGTGGAACTCCGATCAGGGTTACGAGCCGGCGCTGAAGGCCTTCGACACGAGCCTGAAGAAGCTGGGCACCGAGTACGTCGATCTGTACCTGATCCACTGGCCGCTGCAGGACCGCGAGCGGATCCTGCGCACTTGGGACGCCCTCGAGAAGATCGCCGAGTCCGGGCGCGCGAAGGCGGTCGGGGTGTGCAACTTCGAACCGCACCACCTGCAGTTGCTGGTCGATCGTGGCGGGTTGTTGCCTGCGGTGGATCAGGTGGAGTTGCATCCGCACCTGTCGCAGCAGGAGATCCGCCGGTTCGCGTCCGAGCACGGCATCGCCGTGGAGTCGTGGAGCCCGCTCGGTGGCACGAGCAACTCGGGGTGGGGTCCGAACTCGAAGCCGAACACCCTGCTCGTCGACCCGATCGTCACCCGCATCGCCGATCGTCACAGCAAGTCGGCCGCGCAGGTGCTGATCCGCTGGCATCTGCAGAACGGGCTGATCGTCATCCCGAAGTCGGTGCACGAGCAGCGCATCTCCCAGAACATCGACGTCTTCGACTTCGAGCTCGACGAGCTCGACCTCAGCGAACTCGACACGCTCGACGACGGCACGCGGGTGGGCGCGCATCCCGACGAGATGAACATCGGCGCTCCTTCCTAGTCCCTTCCCCCCGGAACTGGAACGTGTTCTCATTGTCGGGGTACGCACGTCCGACTTCCGGAAGGCAGCGATGAGCGAGACGACGACGCATGTAGTGCTGGGCAAGCCGGTCACCATGCCCGTGCAGGTCCGAACGGCCACGGCGTTCATGGGGATGTTCTCGGTTCCCGTGCGCCCCGCGCAGGAACTCGTCGCCCGCACCGGGCTCGAGATCCTGCAGTACCGCCCGGGCCACGGGATCTGCACGCTCGTCTTCGTGGACTACGTCGACGGGGACCTCGGCCCGTACAACGAGTTCGGGGTGTGCTTCCTCGTCCGCAACCATCACAACCGCGGCGACGGCATCGTCGGCGACTGGCGGAGCCTGGTCGGCGGGCAGGCCGGTGCGCTCATCCACCATCTGCCCGTCGACGGCGACTTCACTCTTGCGGCGGGACGCGGCATTTGGGGTTTCCCGAAGACCCTCGCCGACTTCGACACCGACCACGACAGCAGCACCAAGCGCGGTTCGGTCTCCGCCGACGGTGTGCTGATCGCCGAACTGGCGGTGGCGCCCGGATTTCCGGTGCCGGGCAACGGCCTTGCAGCCTCGCTCGCCGCCTACTCGCACATCGACGACGTCACCCGTTGCACGACCTGGGAGATGAATCCGAGCGGCGTGCGCACCCGGCTCGGCGGCGCGACCCTACGGTTGGGGACGCATCCGATCGCCGACGAACTGCGGTCGCTCGGTCTGCCCCGACGCGCACTGACCTCGTCGTCGATCGCCGATCTGCGGATGATCTTCGGCAACGCGACCGTCGTCTGAGGCTCTCCCGGACTCAGGAGAGCGCGCCCGAGACGGCGAGGACGATCACCGCGACACCCAGCAGGGTGTCGAGCACACCGCAGAACTCCGCGAGCGAGCGGGCGACCACGGTGTTCCGGCGGAAATGAAGGTAGTCCCACGCGGCGTGACCGAGCAGTCCGAGCCCGACGATCACGCCCGCCGGGACGGGGGTGACCGTCACCGCGGCCACCGCGACGGCACCGAAACCCAGCATGGCCACGGTCGACGGCCCGACGAGCATCGCCCGGCCGGCCGGGGTGCGCGCGAGTCCGTAGACGGCGCCCGCGGCACCGAGCGCAACCATCACCACGGTGATCTCGACCGGCACCCCGAACGCGACGACGGCGACCTTGCCGACGCCGATCAGCGCGACGGCGCCGAGGAACAGCGGCCAAGCCGCGCTGCGACGACCCAGCACGGCGGCACCGAGATAGACCAGTGCCGCGCCGGTGAGGATCGCCGGGAAGTCGGTGCCCCCGTCCGCGAGGACGAACGCGGCGAGGGCGACTGCGACGAGGCTCGGCCACCGGCGCAGCACCCCTCGTAGCAGCGCCTTCGGGTCGATGCCGGTCGCAGGTCGATCGACGGGGACGATGGTGATGTCGGAGCTCGTCATGAGGATCCGCCTAAGTTGAACAGTGATGTTCGAGTTGATGGTCAGCGTAACCTGAACATCAGTGTTCGACAAGAGGAGGATCCGTGACCACCCACGAGACATCCCGCCGTCCCGTATCGCTTCACACCAGGAAACGTGCGGACGCCGAGCGGAACATCGAGGCGATCCTCGACGCCGCGCGCATCGCACTGAGTCGTGACCCCGACGCGAGCATCGGGGAGATCGCCAAGGCGGCCGGCGTCGGGCGTGTCACCCTCTACGGCCACTTCCCCACTCGCGCAGAACTCGTCACCGCCGTGGTGCAGCGCGCGCTCGCCGAGGCGGAACAGACCGTGGACCGGATCGACCTCACGGGCGACCCCCGCGACGCCCTTCACCGCCTCATCGCGGGCTCGTGGTCGCTGACCGCCGACGCGGGGGCACTGCTCGCGGCGGCCGAACAAGCACTTCCCGCCGAGGACGTACGCGCCGCACACGACGGCCTGCTCGCCCGCGCGACCGCCCTCATCGAGCGCGGTCGCGCCGAAGGGGCGTTCCGCACCGACCTGTCGTCGTCCTGGCTGGCGTCGGTCCTGCACAGCCTGGTCCATTGTGCCGCAACCGAAGTCGCGGCAGGACGGTTGGCGTCGGAGGACGCCGGCGGCAACATCGCCGCAACGGCCCTGTCGTCGTTCACCCCTCCCGGCTGAGCCGTATCAGCCGGACGCGATCACGCCGTCGACGTTCTGACGCTCGCGGAGCCGGGTGACCGTGTCGTGCAGGTGCTCGTCGAGCAGACGCCGCACCTCCTCCCGGTCGGCGGTGCGGATCGCCTCCCGCAGCACGACGTGCTCGTCCACCTGCACGTGCAGGTCGGGATAGGTGGTCTGCAACGCGCCGAGGCACATCCGCGTCTCGACGAGCAGCGTGCGGGCTGCCCGCACGAGCCGCGGACTGTCGGCACTGGCCACGAGGATCTCGTGGAAACGCCGGTCGCCGTCCGAGACACCGGTGGCGTCCTCGCGTTCGGCGGCGGTGCGCATCTCCTCGATCGCCGGTTCGAGGGCCTTCCACGTCTGTTCGCGACGGCCCTCCAGCACCAGGTCGAGGGCACCGCCCTCGATGACCCAGCGGCTGCGGTAGATGTCGACGACGTCGTCGAAGGTGAGCTCGGTGACGAAGATGCCCCGGTTGCGGATGCTGTAGAGCAGACCTTCGGACAGCAACCGCTGCATGGCTTCTCGCAGCGGGCCCCGGGAGACCTGGAAGTGCGCCGCGAGTTCGGCCTCCCCCAGCTGTTCCCCGGGACCGAGCGCACCCCGGACGATGGCCGACCGGATCTGTTCGGCGATGAGCTCGGCCGTGGACGGCCGGGTGACAGGACGTAGATCTTCCAGATCACCGAGCACCATGATCGGTATCCTCCTCGAACAGTGAGCCCAGCTCCGGGCATTCCACTGTATATCCGGCCAGTTCCAGGCCGTGCCACACGGTGACCTGATTGGCGGTCAGCACCGGCTTGCCGGTCTCCTTCCCGAGTTCCCGCATGATCCGCAGCGTGTGCATCGCGGTGTCGGGCACGAGGACCGCCTGTGCGTCGGGATGATCGTTGGTCCTCACGAATTCGAGGACGGCCTCGTCGGTCAGGGTGCCGACCTCGGCGGCGGTGTCGATGCCGGCGTCGGCGAGCGAGACGACCTCGACATCGGCGTCCGCGAGGAAGGCGACGAACAGTTCGGCGACGTCCCGCGGATAACTCGCCGACACGGCCACCCGGCCGACTCCGAGCGCCCGTAGTGCGGCGACGAACGCGATGCTCGTGCTGGTCGTGGGCACGCCTCCCGCGTCCCGGGAGAGCTGCTCGACCTGGGTGCGTGCCCCCTCGGGTCCGTACACGAAGCTGCCCGACGTGCACGCCCACACGAGAGCGTCGAGGGGCTCGTCCGCGAACTGCGCCGCTCCCCCGGCGAGCTTGGCCGGGCTCCCGAGGTCGAGGAGTTCGGGAACGGCGTGCAGATCGGTTCCGTAGATGTGGGCGACGGGCAGATTCACCCCCAGGAGTTCGGCGGCGAACGGGTAGTCGTCCTCGGCGGCATGATCCGGGTAGACGATCCCGATGGTCGGACGGTCACGATGCATTCAGAACACTCCTCTCAACCACTTTCCCGGCCCGGTCATGGGCAACTTCATCCGTCCCAGGCACGCCCAGATGGTGAGCTGGTTGGCCGTGAGGACCGGCTTGCCGAGTTCCCGTTCGAGCGGCGCGATCAGGTCGTAGGTCGGCAGGTTGGTGCAACTGACGAAGATCGCCTGCGACTCGGGGGTATCGGCCCCGATGATGTGTTCGGCGATGGTGCGGTAGTTGACCTTCCAGATGCCGCCGCCGAGCCCGAGATGCGACGACCGGACGACATCGGTTCCGGCCTCGTTCAGGAAGTCGCGCAGTAGGTCGGTGAGCTCCCGGTCGTAGGGGGTGATCACCGAGATGCGGGTCAGGTCGAGTGCGCGGAGAGCTTCGAGCAGCGCTCCGGAGGTCGTGACCGCGCACGGTGCGCCCGCCCCGCAGATCGCGTCGCACAGGGCCTTCTCGTAGGCCACCCCGTTGACGAAACTGCCCGAGGTACACAGATACGCAACGACTTCCGGTTCCACCGACAGCACGTCGCGGGTCGCGACCATCAGGTGCCGCCGGTCGGAGACCATCTCGGCCATGGCACGGCTGACCGGCACCGGCTCGTAGGGGGTTCGAGCGAGGTGCAGACTGACCTCGAGCGGCGCCCATCGCCACAGTTCTCGTTCCAGGGCGAGATCGAAGGGTGCGATCACACCGATGCCCCGCTGAGCCAGAGGACCTTCGAACTCGGGAATGTTCAGTTCCATACGGTCCCTCGGCTTCGTCAAAGAGTTCCCTCAGCCTTGAGGATTGTTGACAATAATACGAGGCGCTCTTACGGTGTCAACGTGGATGCCCAGCCGGTCGTTGCAGTGCTTCATGCCGAAGCCGTGCCGGATCGTGCGTGGATGGCCCCGGTGGCCGAACACGCCACGGTGCGCTACACCGACGCCGCCGGTCTGGCCGACGCACTCGACGGCGCCGACATCCTCTTCGCGTACGACTTCCTCACCGACGCCCTGCCCGCGGCCTGGCACGCCGCGACCTCCTTGAAGTGGATCCATGTCGCCGCGGCCGGGGTCGACGCCCTCATGTTCCCCGACCTGCGCGACAGCGACGTGGTCGTCACCAATTCCCGCGGAGTCTTCGACGGGGCGATCGCCGAATACGTGCTCGCCCAGATACTTTCCTTCGCCAAGGACATCCCCGAATCCCTGCGGCTCCAGCGCGAGCACATCTGGAAGCACCGCGAGTCCGAACGCATCGCCGGTCGCTCCGTGCTCGTCGTCGGCACCGGTCCGATCGGCCGCGCGATCGCACGCCTGCTCTCGGCCGTGGGGATGACGGTCCGAGGCTCGGGCCGGCGCCCTCGCGACGACGACCCCGATTTCGGCACCGTCACCACGACCGCGGATCTACCCGGCGCCCTCGCCGACGCCGATTTCGTCGTCGTGGCCGCGCCTCTCACCGAGCAGACCCGGCACCTGTTCGACGCCCGGATGTTCGCCGCGATGAAGTCGCAGGCCCGCTTCGTCAACGTCGGGCGGGGCGAACTCGTGCGCACCGACGACCTCGTCGAGGCACTGCGGTCGGGCGCCATCGCCGGTGCCGCACTGGATGTGCTCGACGTCGAGCCGCTCCCCGAGGACCATCTGCTCTGGGACATGCCGAACGTCTCGATCACCCCGCACAATTCGGGGGATTTCGTGGGCTGGCGCGATGCGCTGGTGGACGTCTTCATCGACAATTTCCACCGTCACCGCAGTGGCGAACCTCTTCGGAACGTGGTGGACAAGAAGCTGGGTTACGTGCCCGGCGCGTGAGAGTCGGCATCGTCCGACGAGAAGGAGGCACGATGGAGCCCACAGACATGACCGCCGTCGAACTCGTGTCGGCGTTCTCCTCGGGCGAGTTGTCTCCCGTCGAGGTGACACGGGCCGTGCTCGATCGGATCGCGGCGCACGATCGCGAGATCAACTCGTTCTGCCTCGTCGACGAGGAGAAGGCCCTCGACCAGGCACGCCGCTCCGAGGAGCGGTGGCGGACCAGCTATTCGAAGGGTCTGCTCGACGGGGTCCCCATCTCGATCAAGGACGTCTTCCTCACCGACGGATGGCCGACCCTGCGGGGCTCGCAGGCCATCGACGAGAACCAGGACTGGAACGTCGACAGCCCGGTCGCGGCCCGGCTGCGCGAGGACGGAATGGTGCTGGTGGGCAAGACCACCACCCCGGAGATCGCGTGGAAGGCGGTGACCGATTCGGCCCTGTACGGGGTGACCACGAATCCCGTCGATACGACGAAGACTGCCGGTGGCTCGTCCGGTGGCAGCGCGGCGGCGGTCGCGGCCGGCTTCGGTCCGTGCTCCGTCGGCACCGACGGTGGGGGCAGTATCCGCATCCCCGCATCGTTCTGCGGCGTGGTGGGTTTCAAGCCCACTCACGGCCGGATCCCGATCTTCCCCGCCAGCCCGTTCGGGCCGCTCGCGCACGCCGGGCCGATCACCCGGACGGTCGAGGACGCGGCGCTGCTCACCGACATCCTCGCGCTGCCCGATCCCCGGGACCCGACGGCCCTTGCGCCGCCGCTGACGACCTTCCGCGGTGGCCTCAACCGCGAGGTGGTGGGGATGGACGTCGCCTATTCCAAGACCCTCGGCTACGTCGACGTTGACCCCGAGGTCGGTGAGATCGTCGACCGGGCGGTCCGCGTCCTCGACGAAACCGGGCTGCGCGTGACCGCCGCCGATCCCGGTTTCCCCGATCCGCTCGATGCCTTCGAGAACCTTTGGGCGGCAGGCGCAGCGACGATGCTGAAGACCTTCCCCGAGGGCACGCGCGACAAGGTGGATCCCGGTCTCGGACGCGTGTGGTCCCACGGCGAACAACTCGGTGCCGTGGACTATCTCGAGGCCCGTGCGGTCGCGGCGGCGGTCGGCATCACGATGGGGATCTTCCACCAGAAGTACAACGTGCTGATCACCCCGACGATGCCGATCCCCGCCTTCGAGGCCGGCCACGACGTGCCTCCGGGTTCGTCGCTCACCTCGTGGCCGCAGTGGACCCCGTTCACCTATCCCTTCAATCTCACGCAGCAGCCGGCCATCAGCATCCCTGTGGGCACCACCTCGGCGGGTCTGCCCGTGGGCCTGCAGATCGTCGGGCCGCGGCACTCGGACGACCTGCTGCTCGCCGTCGCGCGATTCGCCGAGTACGCGTTGAGCTGAAGAAGCGGTCTGCACGGGAACGGCACCGCACAGACTGTGCGGTGCCGTTCCCGTGCGGTGCCCGTCTATGCGCGTGCGAAGCTCAGCGTCTCCCCCACGACCCCCTGGATCCACAGGTCGTTGCACGCGACGGCGAGTTCGGGCAGGCCATCCTCGATCGTCGCGAAGACGTTGCCCGGCACCCAGCCCACATCGCCGTTGAGCAACAGATTGTTCCGGCCGTAGAACAACGCGAGATCGGTCGCTCCCTGCTGCGCATGGGCCTGCGAGCCGGGTTCGTAACCGTATGCGGGATTACCGATCTCCCACGGTTCGAAGTCGAACAGGCACACATCCCCCGGGATCGGTGTCACCGTCGGGTTCTCCCGGTGCGGTGCCGCGGTGATCCTCGGGACGAGGGTGTAGAGCTCGTTGCGGGCGTACTTGGCGTGGAACGCCGAACCGCTCTGCGGCAGGGCGTCCCACACCGCCGCGCAGGTGAGCGGCGCCTCGTCGTCGAGAAGCCTTGCTCTGCACGTGATGTCGCGCTTGTCGAGAGTGATCGTGATGTATCGGGCCACGCGGACTCCCTCGTTCGACGGATTATCGGACCTCGGCGAGGACCTCGGACCAGATCCCGAGCGCATCCTCGATCTGCCGGGTGGTGACGATCAGCGGCGGGATCATGCGCACCACGTTCATGTGCGCACCGCAGGTCAACAGCAGCAACCCCTTCTGCGCGGCGAGCTGCTGCGCTGCGGACGCCCGCTCCCGGTCGGGTGCTCCGTCGGTAGTGAACTCGAGGCCCACCATGAGGCCGAGGCCGCGCACGTCGCCGATGGCGTCGATCGTGTTCTCCCGTGCACCGGAGAGCAGTTCACGTCCACGTGCGGCGGCGTTGTCGACGAGCCCCTCCTTCTCGATCACGTCGAGAGTGGCCACGGCCGCCGCGCAGGAGACCGCATTAGCTCCGTACGTGCCGCCCTGCGATCCCGGACGGGCGCGCTCCATGAGTTCCTCGGAGGCGGCGATACCCGACAGCGGGAAACCGCTCGCGAGGCCCTTGGCGATCGTGATGATGTCGGGTCGCACGTCGAAGTGCTGATGCCCGAAGAACTTTCCGGTCCGCCCGAATCCGGTCTGGATCTCGTCGAAGACGAGCAGGATGCCGTGTTCGTCGGCCCGCTGCCGCAGTCCCTGGAAGAACCTGGTGTTGCCGGGGACGTAACCGCCCTCGCCCAGGACCGGTTCGACGACGAAGGCCGCGATCTCGTCCGGCGCGACGAGGGTCGCGAACAGGTAGTCCAGTTCCTGCAGGGCGAAATCGGTCGCTTCCTCCTCCGACCAGCCGTAGCGATAGGCCGTGGGGAAGGGAGCGACGTGTACACCGCCCATGAGCGGCGAGAACCCTGCGGAGAAACGGGTTCCGGAGGTGGTCATCGTGGCGGCGGCGACGGTACGGCCGTGGAAACCGCCGTGGAAGACGACGATTCCGGGTCGCCCTGTCGCCTGGCGGGCCAGACGCAGCGCCGCCTCGACTGCCTCGCTGCCCGAATTGGCGAAGAACAGCGAGTCGAGTCCTTCGGGGAGCACCGTGCCCAGGCGTTCGGTGAGTTCGAGCAGGGGCCGGTGCATCNGAGCCGATCTGCCGGCGGGCGGCCTCGACGACGTGCGGGTGACAGTGGCCGGTACTCGTGACGCCGATGCCGGCGGTGAAGTCGAGATACCGACGTCCGTCGGTGCCGTGGATGTAGCACCCCTCGGCGTGGTCGACGGTGACGGGCGTTGCCTGCAGCAGGCGGGGTGAAAGACGGGCCATGACGATCCCTCCGAACAGCCGAGGGCGCGAACCCTCGTGCCGGTTGTCGGATTGTTGACAATATGGATAACACGCGGGGAGGGTCGACGCAACGGCGAGCGGTGTAACGGCAGCGTTTCGTCACTCGCACCGCAGGGCATCCGCACAGCAGGAAGCCGCATCGCCCACGGATGAGGACATCATGATCAGCAACGACGACATCGACACCCTCGCTCGCGCCACCGCGTACGGGCCGGACGGTGACAAGCTCGGACGCGTCGGAGAGGTCTACCTGGACAACGACACGGGCCGACCCGCCTGGATCACCGTCGTCACGGGTCTGTTCGGAACGCGCCGGCACTTCGCCCCGATCGACGAAGCCGTGCTCGACAGCACCGGAGTGCGCCTGCCCTTCGACAAGGACACGATCACCGGCGCCCCGAACATCGACGAGAACGGTGAGCTGACCCCGCTCGAGGAGGACGAGCTGTACCGCTACTACCGCCGGTTCGGGGACACCCCTGCAGGGGGTGGATCAACCGGCGATCAGGGCGGATTCACGGACGATCGGGCCGGGTTCACCGACGACCGCAGCGGCCTCGGCGAGCGGAGCGCAGCCGGTGGTGGCCTCGTCGGTGGCGCGGCCGGCGGACCGGGAGGCACCGGGACGCCGCACACCGGCGAGACGTACGGCACCACCACATCGGCGGGAACCGGGCCCTCACCGACACCGCCCGACGTCGCGCGTGAGGAGATCGCCGGCAACTACCGGCCGAGCGAGGGCCAGCGGGACGAATCGCTCGAGCACTCGATGCCGGGGCATACCGCGTCGACGCCGTCCACACCGTCCGGGACCGCGGACTCGTCCACACCGTCCGGGACCGCGGACTCGGCGGCGGACACCGCCCGCCACGCAGCTCCCGGCAGCGACAGCGGCAGCGGCAGCGGCAGCGGCAGCGGCAGCGGCAGCGATCAGGAGATCGTCGGTCCGGGACCGACGGGGCCGGCGCACTTCACGCCGCCGCCGTCGGCCGACACGAGCACGGCCGATGCGAAGACGGACACGGCAGGCGGCGAGGACGCCGACCGGCCGCGCAAGCCGCGCCTGGTGCGCCGCGTCGTGACCACGGAGTACTACGAGGAGGAACCGGACGACGCGACCGGCGCCGACCGTTCCTGATCCACACACGAAGCCGGGACGACCACAATCGATGTGGTCGTCCCGGCTTCGTCGTGCGGTACCACGTGTCGCGCGGTACGGTCCTGCGATCTACAACCAGGTGTCCTCCGTGACAGAGGTGAGGAACGCTTCGAGGTCGTCGCGCCAGGGCGCCGGCGTCGTCTTCTCCGGTTCGATCCCGGTGTACTGCCCGCGGTAGAAGAGCAGCGGGCGTTCCTTCTCGTCGCGCACCTCGCTCAGCGACGACACGCGACCGAAGACCACCCAGTGGTCTCCCCCGTCGTGCACCGTCTCGACCGTGCAATCGATGTGCGCAAGCGATCCCGTCAGGACGGGTGAGCCCAACGGGGAGGGCGTCCAGTCGAGTCCGGCGAACTTGTCGGGTTCGCGAGAACCGAACCGCGCGCAGGTCTCCTGCTGTTCCTCGGCAAGGACGTTGACGCAGAAGCGGCCCGCTCGTTCGATGGCCGCCCACGACCGCGACTGCTTCGTGGGGCAGAACAACACCAGCGGCGGGTCGAGCGACAACGCTGCGAACGACTGGCACGCGAATCCTACAGGCGTTCCGTCGTCCTCGGTGGTGGTGATGACGGTGACGCCGGTGCAGAACTGCCCGAGCACGGTGCGGAAGGCCTGTGGGTCGATCGCACCGTTCTCTCCGGCCTCCGGCGCGGTCATTACTGCATTCCCACCGAGAAGTCGTGGCCCCACAGGCTCACGGCCGTGGATTCACGGGCGATCCAGTCGTCGTCCTCGACCTGCAGCCCCTCGCAACCGAATTCGACGTCGAATCCGCCGGGGGTCTTCATGTAGAAGGACAGCATCTTGTCGTTGACGTGGCGTCCGAGCGTCGCCGACATCTTGACCTTCTTCCGCAGTGCGCGGTCGAGGGCGAGACCGACGTCGTCGGAGTTCTCCACCTCGATCATCAGGTGCACGATGCCCGACGGGGTGGGCATGGGCAGGAAGGCGAGGCTGTGGTGGCGCGGGTTGCATCCGAAGAACCTCAGCCAGGCCGGTTTTCCGTCGGCGGGCCGGCCGACCATCTGCGGAGGCATCCGCATGGAGTCGCGCAGGCGGAAACCGAGCACGTCGCGGTAGAAGCGCAGCGATTCCTCGTCGTCGCGGGTCGAGAGCACCACGTGCCCGAGACCCTGCTCGCCGGTGACGAACTTGTGCCCGTACGGGCTGACGACGCGGCGGTGTTCGAGGGCGGCACCGTGGAACGCCTCGAGGGTGTTGCCCGACGGATCCTGGAAGACGATCAGTTCGTCGACGCGACGATCGGCGAGTTGCTCGGCGGTGCCCTCCTTGAACGGGACGCCTGCCGCGGAGAGACTGTCGCGAACCGACTGGAGATCGGCGGCGTTCGCGGTCTCCCAGCCCGAGACGAGCAGCGTGTCGGACTCGTGCGGCTCGATGACGAGCCGGGCCGGAAAGTCGTCCATCCGCAGGTACAACGCGTCGGCGTGGGTGCCCTTGCCCTCGATCATGCCGAGGACCTTGAGTCCGTACTCGCGCCAGGCCGGGACGTCGGTGGCGCCGATCCGGAGATATGCCAGCGACCGGATACTCATCTATTCGACTCCATCCGTGAGGAAATCCGCTGTCAGGCGGTTGAATTCGTCGAACTTCTCGAGCTGGGCCCAGTGGCCGCATCCACCGAACACGTGCAACTGTGCACGCGGGATCATCTTCAGTGCGACGAGTGCACCGTCGAGCGGGTTGACGCGGTCCTCGCGACCCCAGATCAGCAGTACCCGCTGACGGAGTTTGTAGGCGTCGCGCCAGAGCATCCCCTTCTCGAATTCGGCGCTGGAGAACGACTTCCCCATCGCCTTCGCCGCAGCGAGCGACTCGGGGGTGCTCGCCGACGCGAACCGCTCCTCGACGAGCTCGGGGGTGATCAGCGACTGGTCGAAGACCATGATCCGCAGGAACGCCTCGAGATTTTCGCGGGTGGGCTCGTACGAGAACCGGCCGAGATTCTTGACCCCCTCGGTGGGGTCGGGTGCGAACAGGTTGACGCTCAGCCCACCCGGCCCCATGAGGACGAGTCGCCCTGCGCGCTCGGGGTAGTCGAGCGCGAACCGCACGGCGGCACCACCACCGAGCGAGTTGCCGAGGAGGTGGACGCGGTCGGTGATCCCGAGCGTGTCGAGCAGGTCCTTCAGCGCGGACGCGCTGTGCACGAAGTACTGCGGATGCTCGGTCGGCTTGTCGGACCTGCCGTAGCCGGGCTGGTCGACGGCGAGCACGTGGAACCGTTGTGCCAGCACCGGAATGTTCCTGGCGAAGTTCGACCACGACGACGCGCCCGGGCCACCGCCGTGGAGCAGGACGATCGTGGTGTCGTTGCCGACACCGGCCTCGTGGTAGTGCAGGCGCAGGTCGTCGCGGACCTGCGCGAAACGGGAGGTCGACTCGTAGGTGATCTCGTCGATTGCGGTCACATCCACCCCTAGACCATCGTGTCGGTGATCGGCAGGCCGAATTCGGCGGCACCGAACATCACGTAGGCGCGTTCGGCGTCGTTGGCGGCGTGCACACGACCGGCGTGCGCGTCGCGCCAGAAACGCTGGATGGGTGTGCCGTCCGCGAGTGCGGTGGCACCCGAGTTCTCGAAGAGACGGTCGATCGACGTGATGGCACGGCCGGTCGCGCGGACCTGGTCGCGACGCGCCCGCAGCCGCAGTTCCATCGGAACCTCCTCGCCGGCGAGGAGGTGGGCGTACTCGTCGGCGACGTTGCCCGACAGCTGACGCCAGGCCGCGTCGATGTCGCTGGAGGCCTCGGCGATGCGCACCTTGGCGAACGGATCGTCCTTGGCCTTCTCGCCGGCGTACGCCGCACGGACACGCTTGCCCTGGTGTTCGACGTGCGCCTCGTACGCGCCGTAGGCCATGCCGACGATGGGCGTCGAGATGGTCGTGGGATGGATGGTGCCCCACGGCATCTTGTAGACGGGTGCGGTGTTGCGCTCGAGCCCGGGCGAGGCGAGGTCGTTCATGGCCTTGAAGCTGAGGAAGCGGTGGCGCGGGACGAAGACGTCCTTGACCTTGATCGTGTTGGATCCGGTGCCGCGCAGGCCGACCACGTGCCACACGTCGTCGATCTCGTACTCGGAACGAGGGATCAGGAAGCTGCCGAAGTCGACGGGGCGGCCGTCCTTGATGACCGGGCCACCGACGACGACCCAGCTCGCGTGGTCGCATCCGGACGACCAGGCCCACGCACCGTTGACCTTGTATCCGCCGTCGACGACCTCACCGGCACCCATGGGCGCGTAGGACGAGGAGATGCGGACGTCGGTGTCGTCGCCCCAGACCTCTTCCTGGGCCTGCTGGTCGAAGAGTGCGAGGTGCCAGTTGTGGACGCCGATGATGCCGGAGACCCATCCGGTCGAGCCGCACGCGCTCGCGATGTTGCGCACCGCGGTGAAGAAGGTGACGGGATCGGCCTCGTATCCACCCCACTGGGCCGGTTGCAGAAGTTTGAAGAAGCCGGCCTCCTGGAGTTCCTTGATCGAGTCGTCGGGCACCCGGCGCAGATTCTCGGCCTCCTGCGCACGTTCTCGCAGCGTGGGCAGCAGAGCGTCGATCCGCTGCAGTACCTCGTGGCTGTCGTGGTCACCCACTGGACGCTCCCGTCTGTTCAGGAATTGATCGCTTGTACCGAGACTAGAACATGTTCTTATTCGTGTCGAGACGCGCCACACCCGCAGGTAGACAATCTCTGTGGCGGGACCAAAGTCCCCGAACCCTTCCCCTCGGGACGCGAATTCTATAACGTGTTCTAGAAGAGATTTCCGGAGGGAAGTGAGCGGACATGGCACAGATTCGCGAGATCGACGTCGGAGAGGTCCGGACGCGTTTCGCGCGAGGCTGGCACTGCCTCGGCCTCAGTCGCACGTTCAAGGACGGCAAGCCTCACGCCGTCGAGGCCTTCGGCACGAAACTCGTGGTGTGGGCCGACAGCAACGGCGACGCGAAGGTGCTCGACGCGTACTGCCGCCACATGGGCGGCGACCTGTCACAGGGCGAGATCAAGGGCGATTCGGTTGCGTGCCCGTTCCACGACTGGCGCTGGGGCGGCAACGGCAAGTGCACGGACATCCCGTACGCCAAGCGTGTTCCCCCGCTGGCCCGCACCCGTTCGTGGATCACGATGGAGAAGCACGGCCAGCTGTTCGTGTGGAACGACCCCGAGGGCAACACCCCGCCTCCGGAGGTCACCATCCCCGAGATCGAGCAGTACGGCTCGGACGAGTGGACGGACTGGACCTGGAACCAGATCCGGATCGAAGGTTCCAACTGTCGCGAGATCATCGACAACGTCGTCGACATGGCGCACTTCTTCTACATCCACTACGCCTTCCCCACGTTCTTCAAGAACGTCTTCGAGGGGCACATCGCGGAGCAGTACCTCAACACCCGCGGCCGGCCGGACAAGGGTATGGCGACGCAGTACGGGCTGGAGTCGACGCTCGAGTCGTACGCGGCCTATTACGGCCCCTCCTACATGATCAATCCGCTGAAGAACAACTACGGTGGGTACCAGACCGAATCCGTGCTGATCAACTCCCACTACCCGATCACGCACGATTCGTTCATGCTGCAGTACGGCATCATCGTCAAGAAGCCGCAGGGCATGTCACCCGAGCAGTCCGACGTGCTGGCCGCCAAGCTCACCGAGGGTGTCGGCGAGGGCTTCCTGCAGGACGTCGAGATCTGGAAGAACAAGACAAAGATCGACAATCCCCTGCTGTGCGATGAGGACGGTCCGGTCTACCAGCTCCGCCGCTGGTACGAGCAGTTCTACGTCGACGTCGCCGACGTGACGGAGAAGATGACGGGCCGCTTCGAGTTCGAGGTCGACACCGCCAAGGCCAACGAGGCCTGGGAGAAGGAGGTCGCCGAGAATCTCGAGCGTAAGAAGCGCGAGGAAGAACAGGGCAAGCAGGAAGCGGAGGTGTGACGATGAGTGCCTCGACCCGGCGGAGCAGGTGGGCGAAGTCCCCGGACTTCTCCCAGTGGCCCGAGCGGGCCGAGGCCGTCGCCGCCCAGACCGCGATCGACAAGATCAACTATCTGGATTCGGGTCAGCACGAGGTGCAGTGCCGCGAGTGCGGCACCTGCGTGCTGGTGCGCAAGAACAGCCTGTCGCACACGAGCGTGCAGTGGCAGGAGGATCCGGACACCGTGTGCCCGACCTTCCGCGAGACCGCCTCGCTCCGAGGCTCGTCCATCACACCGCGCGAAGGGTGTCCGCGGCTCCGGGAGAGCATCGACCGGGCCGTGCTCGACGGCACCCTTCCCGTACCGGACGGATCACCCACCTGACCGATTCCGACCCCGATCGACCCCGCGACGGCACCGTCCCTATCGGACGGTGCCGTCGCTCGTCGTCGGCCGGCGATATCGCGTTCCAGTGTCGGCGTCACCGCGTCTTCGCTTCACGTCCAGGGCTCTTCGCATTCGGGGATGGACTCGGCACCGCCATTTCTATAACGTGTTCTACATGACGAAGCAGGAGTACGACATCGTTGTCGTCGGCAGCGGTGCCGGCGGAATGACCGCCGCCATCACCGCAGCCCGCAAGGGCGCCGACGTGGTCCTGATCGAGAAGGCGTCGCGCTACGGCGGGTCGAGCGCCCGATCGGGCGGCGGTGTGTGGATTCCCAACAACGAGGCGCTGAAGTCCGCCGGGGTGGACGACACCCCCGAAGAAGCCCGGAAGTACCTCCACAGCATCATCGGCGACGGCGTACCTGCCGAGAAGATCGACACCTACATCGATCGCGGACCGGAGATGCTCTCCTTCGTCCTGAAGAACAGCGCCCTCGAACTGCAATGGGTACCGGGCTATTCCGACTACTACCCCGAGGCGCCGGGCGGACGTCCCAGTGGCCGTTCGGTCGAACCGACGCCCTTCGACGGCCGCCGTCTCGGCGAGGATCTCGCTCTCCTCGAACCCGACTACGCCCGAGCTCCCAAGAACTTCGTCATCACCCAGGCCGACTACAAGTGGCTGAACCTGCTCATGCGGAATCCGCGCGGACCGGTTCGCGCCATGCGGGTCGGCGCTCGGTTCGTCTGGGCGAACATCACCAAGAAGCACCTGCTCGTCCGAGGCCAGGCGCTCATGGCCGGGCTGCGGATCGGTCTGCGCGACGCCGGTGTGCCCCTGCTACTGGAGACGGCGCTCACCGACCTCGTCGTCGAGGACGGGGTCGTGCGCGGCGTCGAGGTGGTCGCGAACGGCGAGAAGTGCGTCATCCGTGCCCGCAAGGGCGTGATCCTCGCAAGCGGCGGTTTCGAGCACAACGCCGAGATGCGGGCGCAGTACCAGCGTCAGCCGATCGGCACCGAGTGGACCGTGGGCGCGAAGGCGAACACCGGAGACGGCATCCGCGCCGGACAGAAGCTGGGCGCCGCAGTCGATTTCATGGACGATGCCTGGTGGGGACCGTCCTTCACTCTCACCGGCGGCCCGTGGTTCGCACTGTCGGAACGCAGCCTCCCCGGGTGCCTCATGGTCAACGCCGCAGGCAAGCGTTTCGTCAACGAGTCGGCGCCCTACGTCGAAGCGACGCATGCGATGTACGGCGGCAAGCACGGCCGCGGCGAGGGACCGGGCGAGAACATCCCCAGCTGGCTGATCCTCGATCAGCGCTACCGCGACCGCTACACCTTCGCCGGCATCACCCCCCGCACTCCCTTCCCCCGCCGGTGGCTCGAGGCCGGGGTGCTCGTCAAGGCCGGTTCCGTCGCCGAACTCGCCGAGAAGATCGGGGTACCGGCCGACGCCCTCACCGAGACGGTGCAGCGGTTCAACGGCTTCGCCCGGGCCGGCAAGGACGAGGACTTCGGCCGCGGCGAATCCCACTACGACCACTACTACGGGGATCCGCGCAACAAGCCGAATCCGAGCCTCGGCGTGGTCGACAAGGCCCCGTTCTACGCGTTCAAGGTGGTCCCCGGCGATCTCGGCACCAAGGGCGGGCTCGTCACCGATGTCCATGGCCGGGTGGTGCGCGAGGACGGCAGCGTGATCGACGGCCTGTACGCGACCGGTAACGCCAGCTCCCCGGTCATGGGTCACACCTACGCCGGGCCCGGCGCCACCATCGGACCGGCGATGACCTTCGGCTATCTCGCGGCCCTGGACATCCTGGACCGCACGCGTGACGAACGTGCCGAAGAGCTGCGAGAATCCGCCGACACCGTGTGACCCGATCGACTCGCGTTCGAGCCGTAGAAAGGAAGTACCCGTGCCCATCGATCCCTCGGTTGCCGTCGGAGCCGAACTGCCCGCTCAGGAGTTCGAGTGGAGCAGCACCGATGTCCAGCTCTACAACCTCGGCATCGGTGCCGGGTCCCATCCCACCGACGCGGGTGAACTGCGTTACCTCCGGGACAGGGGTCCCCAGGTACTCCCCACCTTCGCGACCGTCGCCGCGACCTTCCACCAGGTCGAGCCGCCGAAGGTCTCATTCCCCGGGATCGAGATCGATCTCGCCAAGGTCGTCCACGGCAGCCAGGAGGTGACCGTGCACGCGCCCATCCCCGCTTCGGGCAAGGGCCGCACGGTCACCCGCATCGCCGAGGTGTGGGACAAGGGCAAGGCCGCGGTCGTCGTGCAGGAATCGGTGACCGAGGATCTCGACGGCAATCCCCTGTGGACCGCGCGGTCGTCGATCTTCGCCCGCGGTGAGGGTGGTTTCGGCGGCGAGCGCGGCCCGTCGGAGTCGGTGGAGTATCCCGATCGTGAACCGGACGCCGAGTTCGACGTGCCGACCCTTCCACAGCAGGCGCTGCTCTACCGCCTGTGCGGCGACCGCAATCCCCTCCACTCCGATCCCGAGTTCGCATCCGCGGCGGGCTTCCCGGCACCGATTCTGCACGGGCTGTGCACCTACGGCATCGTGTGCAAGGCGGTGACCGACGGTCTGCTCGACGCCGACGCATCGCGCGTGAAGGGATTCCGCGCCCGGTTCGCCGGTGTGGTCTTCCCCGGCGAGACCCTCCGGGTGCGCGTGTGGAACGACGGCGACCGCAAACTCGTGACCGTCTCCGTCATCGAACGCGATCTCGCCCCTGCCCTGGCCGACGTGGTACTCACCGTGGCGTGATCGCCACGCCCTCCCGAAAGAGCGACATTCGAACATGACACTTCGTGATTCGTCGCCGCGCCTGTCGCGGCGCGGTTTCCTCGCGGCCGGCGCCGGTGCGTTGGCGGTCTCCGCCCTCGGTGGATGGACCCCGGTACATGCCGTCCCCTCCGGGTCCGCGGCCTCGACGCTCCCCACTCCCCCGGTGTTCCCCGACGGCATCGATCTCTACCAGCAGGCGTACCAGAACTGGTCCAAGGAGATCATGCTGGACGCCATCTGGACCTGCGCGCCTCGCACCCCCGACGACGTGGTGCGCCTGGTGAACTGGGCGCACGAGAACGGATACACCATCCGTCCGCGCGGGGCCATGCACGGCTGGACACCGCTGACGATCGTCAACGGCGCACCCGTCGACCGGGTGATCCTCGCCGACACCATGCTCCATCTCGACTGGGTCCAGGTGAACCCCGGAGGCTCCCCCGCGACCGTCACGGCAGGTCCCGGCGCGACGCTCGACGTCATCACCACTGCATTGCAGGACCACGGTCTCGGACTCGCGAATCTTCCTGCGCCCGGCGTGTTGTCGATCGCCGGGGCGCTCGCCGTCAACGCGCACGGCGCCGCCCTGCCCGCCAACGGTGAATCCACCCTCCCCGGTCACACCTTCGGGTCGCTGAGCAATCTCGTGACCGAACTGACCGCCGTCGTGTGGGACGGCAGCGCCTACGCACTGCGTACCTTCACCCGCGCCGATCCCGAGATCACCCCGCTGCTCACGCATCTCGGCCGGACGTTCATCACGTCCGTCACGTTGCAGGCCGGACCGAACTATCGCATGCGCTGCCAGTCCTTCACCGACATCACCTGGCAGGAACTGTTCTCCCCCGCCGGTTCGCCGGGTCGGACCTTCGAGTCGTTCGTCGATTCGGCGGGGCGGGCCGAGGCGATCTGGTATCCGTTCACGGAACGTCCGTGGATGAAGGTGTGGTCGCTCGCACCGGAGAAGCCGGCCACCTCGCGGGAGGTCACCGGGCCGTACAACTACCCGTTCTCCGACAACGTGCCCGAACCGATCACCGACCTGCTGGGGCACATCACGGCCGGGAACACTTCGATCGCACCGGCTTTCGGTCAGACCTATTACGGCGTGACCGTGGCCGGTCTCGCAGCGACGGGATCGTCCGACATCTGGGGCTGGTCGAAGGATCTGCAGTTCTACATCAAGGCGACCACCCTGCGACTGACCGAGGGTGGCGGTGCGGTGCTCACGAACCGCGCCAACATCGCCAACGTGATCCACGACTTCGCGCACTGGTTCTCCGAGCGCATCGAGCACTACCGCAGCCTGGGACAGTTCCCTCTCAACGGTCCGGTCGAAATCCGGTGCTGCGGACTGGATCGGCCGGAGGACGTCCTCGTCCCGTCGGCGGGACCGCCGACGATCGCGTCGACCCGCCCGCGTCCCGACCACCCGGAATGGGACACCGCCATCTGGCTCAACGTTCTCGGTGTCCCGGGAACTCCCGGCATGTTCGCCTTCTACCGGGAGATGGAGCAGTGGATGCGGCAGCGGTACAACGGAAGCGACTCGACCTTCCGGCCGGAATGGTCGAAGGGCTGGGCGTTCGGTCCCGACCTGCCGTACACCGACGAGCAGATCCTGACGCAGGGCCTGCCCGACACCTACCGGGAAGGTGTTCCCTCGGACGAGAACTGGGATTCGGCTCGCGCGGTCTACAACCGTCTCGATCCGCATCGGGTCTTCAGCAACACCTTCATCGACACCCTGCTCCCCTGATCTCCCACGGGCGTCCTCGCTCACCACGGGCACAGCGCAGTCCTTTGCTAGGGTTCGCACCATGCGGAACGTGCGAAGGTGGATCGGTGCTGCTGCTGTGCCCGTGCTGGTTCTCGCGGGAGGTGTGACACTCGCGGGAACCGCGGTGGCCCTTCCCGACACGGGTTCGGTCGCCGTGTCGAACGGCACCGACGCCCCGGTGACCTTCGAGGCCGACGGCACCACCTTCCACGGCAGCCTCCGCAACCCGGACGGAGCCGCGGTGGCCGCCGCACTGCTGCTCCCGGGCAGCGGCACCACCGATCGCAACGGCAACCAGCCCGGCTGGGCGGCCGACACCCTGGTGCGCACCGCGGACGCACTCGCCGCCCACGGCATCGCGAGCCTGCGCTTCGACAAGATCGGGGCCGGTGAGACGGGCCTCGGGTCCTACACGGTCGAGACCATCGGCGAGTACGGCTTCACCGAGCAGGTCGACCACGCCGAAGCCGCGGTGCGTCTGCTCGCTGAACACACCGGAGTCTCCCCCGAGGAGATCCTCGTCCTCGGACACAGCGAGGGTGCACTGACCGCGCTCGCACTCGCCGATCGCGGTATCGGAAGCGGCTTC
The DNA here is from genome assembly GCF_000801125.1 of Rhodococcus sp. Chr-9. Lineage (NCBI taxonomy): Bacteria > Bacillati > Actinomycetota > Actinomycetes > Mycobacteriales > Nocardiaceae > Rhodococcus > Rhodococcus sp. Chr-9. The sequence goes on along the minus strand of NZ_JTIZ01000017.1, from coordinate 39,483 downwards.
GCACTTCTCGCTCCGCTGCCGATGCGCTACCTGGACCTGCTGACCGCCCAGCTGAATGCCGTGGTGGATTCCGGACAGCTCGGCCCCGACGGCGAGGCGGTCCGGGCCGACCTGCCGCGTGCCGTCGAGTCGCTGCGGACGACCGGGGCCTTCCCCACCGATCTGCACCCGATCCTCGCGCAGTTCGGCATGAACCCCGCGAACGCGAAGTTCCTCTTCGAGTCCGACCAGCTCGACCCGGTTGAGCTCGCCGCGGAGCTGGCGGCCGACACCCCGGTGCTGCTCACCTGTTCCGACAAGGACCTGAACATCAACTGCGCGCAGGTCGAGCCGCTGCGAAACGCCCTCGCCCACACCGACCTGCAGTTCGAGCACTTCACCACCGCCAACCACAGTCTCGAGGAACTCGGCCCGCTGCAGCCCGGCCCGGCCGACCAGGTGGCGCTGCTGCCCACCTCGTTCGAGTTCTCGGCGGCGATCGACAGTTGGGCGGCCGCACGCGGTCGCTGACTGTCGTGTTGTAGGTGATTGTCGTGGTGTAACTCGGGTATCCCGGGCACATGACAGCACTGCACGCCGTGGCCCTGAACTGCACGCTCAAGCCGTCCCCCGCCGAGTCCAGCACCGACAAGATGGTGGCGCACGTGTTCGACGCACTGTCGAAGCACGACGTCAGCGTCGAAACCGTCCGGGTCGTCGACTTCGACGTCAAGCCCGGTGTCGAAGCCGACATGGGCGATGGGGATCAATGGCCGGAGATCGTCGAGCGCATCGTCTCGGCCGACATCCTGCTCGTCGCCACACCGACCTGGGTGGGACACATGTCGAGCGTCGCCCAGCGCGTCCTCGAGCGGCTCGATGCCGAACTGTCGAACACCGACGACGAGAACCGTCCACGCATGGTGGGCAAGGTCGGGATCGCCGCAGTCGTCGGCAACGAGGACGGCGCGCACAAGATCGTCGCCGACCTGTTCCAGAGCCTCAACGACATCGGTTTCTCGATCCCTGCGCAGAGCTCGACCTACTGGAACGGCGAGGCGATGTCGGGCACCGACTTCAAGGATCTCGACGAGATCCCCGAAGCGGTGCGCTCGACCACCGAATCCGTCGCCCGCAACGCCGTGCACCTGGCGACGCTGTTGCGTCAGCGCCAGTACGCGCCCTACCCGGGATGAACCCACCCGCCGGCCGGACGCCGACGGTCAGCGACTGACGGCCTTCTGGTACCTGCGGATCGCGAACGGCACGAACACGATCAGCATCAACGCTGTCCACATCAGCGACGCGAGGACCGGATTCTGCAGGGGCCACACGTCGGGGGGCGGCACCATGGGATTGGTGTTGCCGAACAGTTCGCGGACCGCCTGCGTGACGGCCGAGATGGGATTCCATTCGGCGATGACGCGCAGCACCGTCGGCATCGACGACGGGTCGACGAACGTGTTGGCGATGAACGACAGCGGGAAGATCACCATGAAGCTCGCGTTGTTGAAGACCTCGGGTGTGCGGATCCACATGCCGATCACGGCCATCACCCACGACAGGGCGTAGGCGAACAACAACAGCAACAGGTAGCCGGCGAGCGCCTCACCGACCGAGGTGTTGATCCGCCACCCCACGAGAAGACCGGTCAACGACATCACCACGAGGCTGAGCACATTGATCAGCACGTCGGTGCTGGTGCGTCCGATGAGCACCGCGGACGGGGCCATCGGCAGCGACCGGAACCGGTCGATGATGCCCTTCTGCAGGTCTTCGACCATCCCGAGGCCCGTCCAGGTGGATCCGAAGATGACCGTCTGGGTGAAGATGCCTGCGATGAGGAACTCCCGGTACGAGACGCCGGGAACGTCGATCGCGCTGCCGAAGACGTATGCGAAGAGCAGCACGAACATGATCGGCGACAGCGTCGTGAAGACCAGCAGATCCGGCACACGCTTGATCTTGATCATGTTGCGCTTGGCAATGGTCAGGCCGTCGGATGCGACCATCTCGAGTGTGCTCACGACACCGCCTCCTCGACCTTCTCGTCCGTGCCGCGACCGGTGAGCGTGAGGAACACGTCGTCGAGGGTCGGTTTCCGCAGTGCGACGTCGGAGACCCGGATGCCCGCGGCCGACAGCTTCCCGAGCGCCATCACGAGCCCGTCGGTTCCGCCGCCCGAGTCGCCGCTGACCGGCACGGTGATGCGGCCGGTACTGCGCTCGACCCTGACCTCCCCGGACGCCACCGATTCGAGCTCGCGAACCGCGCGGTCGCGCTGATCGGTGTCGGTCACGGCGAGTTCGATGCGTTCGCCACCGACGCGGCTCTTGAGCTCGTCGGCCGTGCCGCGGGCGATGACCGTGCCCCGATCGATCACGACGATGTCGTCGGCGAGGCGTTCGGCCTCGTCCATGTACTGCGTCGTCAGCAGCAGCGTCGTGCCGCGTTGCACGAGGGTGTCGATGACGTCCCACAACCCGAGGCGGGCCCGCGGATCGAGACCCGTCGTGGGTTCGTCGAGGAACAGCACCGGAGGATCGGCGACGAGCGCACCGGCGAGGTCGAGGCGGCGTCGCATACCGCCCGAATAACCCTTGACCGGGCGATCGCCCGCTTCTTCGAGATCGAACTGTTCGAGCAACTCGCGTGCCCGGAGGCGACTGCGTTTGGCGCCGAGGTGGTACAGCCGGCCGACCATCTCGAGGTTCTCGAAGCCTGTGAGATATTCGTCGACCGCCGCGTACTGCCCCGATGCTCCGATCCTGGAGCGGAGCTTTCGCGCCTCGGTGAGGACGTCGTATCCCGCCACTTCGGCGCGACCGGCATCGGGGACGAGCAGTGTCGTCAACACCCGCACCGTGGTGGTCTTTCCGGCCCCATTGGGCCCGAGCAGCGCGGTGACCGTCCCCTCCGGCACTCGCAGATCTACCCCGTCGAGCGCTCTGAGCTGCCCGTATGTCTTGATCAGTCCTTCTGCAACTATGGCGTCGGCCATCAGTTTCTCCCCTGACTGTGGTGGTGAGCACAGTGTGCACGAAGAGACCGACACGGTTCGACGGGTTTTCTCATCGCTCCGCCGGGAGGATCGCTCAGCCCGTCACCCGGGCGGCGTTGCCGGCGTCGATCGGCAGCACGGTGCCGGAGATGTGTGCGGACGCCTCGTCGGCGAAGAACAGAACCGCACGGGTGACCTCGGCCGGGTCGAGCCACGGCACCGGTTGTGCGTGCAGGGAGGTGAACACCGGAGCGACATCGTCGGCGGTCGGATGTTCGAGGTCGGGCCGCAGCATCCCGTAGAGCGCGTCGTTGTGGATCATCGGCGTGGAGATGTTGCCCGGGGCGACGGCGTTGACGGTGATGCCGTTCTGCGCGAGGTCCAGGGCGGCGCTCTTCGTCAGGCCGATCACGCCCCACTTCGACGCCGCATACGCGGCCATGTTGGTGTTGCCCGCTCGGCCGAGCATCGACGACACCGTGACGATACGACCGTAGCCGCGTTCGATCATCCCCGGCGTGACCGCGGCGACGGTGTTGAACACCCCGGTGAGATTGGACGCGATCGCTTCGTCCCACATCTCCTGCGACATGCGGTACACCGGTGCCGCGACCGACACCCCGGCATTGGCGACCGCGATGTCGATCCGCCCGAGTTCGGCGTGGGCACGAGCCACCAGCGCGTCCATCGCCGGACGGTCGGCGGTGTCGAGTGTCGCAGAGACGGCGCGGCGACCGGTCGCCTCGACGAGTTGCACCGTCTCCGCGAGGTCCTCCTCGGTCGCCAGCGGATATCCCACCACCGGTGAGTCGGAACACCGGTCGCAGACGACCACGTCGGCGCCTGCCTCGGCGAATGCGACGGCGTGCGAGCGTCCTTGGCCCCGCGCCGCTCCCGTCACGAATGCGACCTTGCCCTCGAAACCCATCATGACGTCCTTCCGTCGGCGCGTGATCACCTCCCTTGTACCGCGCCGAGCGAAAGGACGGATGGGTGATTCCCGGACAGCGGACATGCCCGGGGAGCAGGCACGAATCAGACGGGGATCAGAGCCCGGTCCGGGCCTTCACCCGTCCCTGTTCGATGGCGTCGTGCAGCGCCTGCAGGTCGCGTTCGTTGCGGTCCGCGTAGGCCACCGCGAACGACGAGACCGCCTCGTCGAACTCCTCGTCCGTGCCGAGATAGGCCGCCAATGCGATCCGGTCGCCGGCCCGCGCATGGGCGAAGGCGAGGACTCGGCCGCAGAGTCGGCCGTAGAGCTTCAGGCCCTTGGGCACCATCTCCTCGATCACCGCCGAACCCTTGCCGTCGCGGAGCTGACGGATATAGAAATCCCGGTTCACCCCGTCGGCCCCGGCGCCCTGCTGCCAGCCGAGGAAGATGTCGCTCGCCGACTGCATCAGCCGCTGACCGTTGACGACCCGTTCGCCCTCGTTCCGGAAGGTCGGACCGTCGACGTAGTACGACAGCACCGAACGCTGGGCCTCCTTCGCCTGCAGGAACAACGGATCGTCGTCGTCCGCACCGCGCAGCAGGAGGATCCACGCCCGCGTGCCGACACTGCCCACTCCGACGACCTTCCGCGCGGCCTGGACCAGTTCGAACTGTTCGAGGAGGACTCGGCGGTCCCACTGTAGTGTCGCCCGGTACGAACGGACACGGCCGTACAACTCGTCGTAGATCGCCTCGGCGTCGAGGTCGGCGAAGACCTCTTCGACGGGCACGATGAGCGGCGGATCGCTGATGATCCGGCGGTGACCGTCGATGATGGTGGTCAGCTTCTCCAGTGCCTGGAGGCTGTCGCGGCGCGAGGCCTTGTCGAGCGCTTTCCGCGTGCGTTTCTCCATCTTCGCATCCAGCAGGCCACCCAACCCCGCTATCTCGGTCGTGGGATCGAGGTGGGAGTACCGCACGGCCAGATTTCCGAGTTGCGCTTGCCTACAGATCGTCTCGCGGTACTCTGCGGCACATGCCCGGGTGATCTTCCGGCGTTCCTTCGCGGTGAACCCGTTGTCGCGACCGGCGATCTCGAGGCTTGCGACCAGGCGCTTGACGTCCCATTCGAACGGCCCCGGATAGGTTTCGTCGAAGTCGTTGACGTCGAAGGCCGTTCTCCGTTCCGGAGTCGCGAACAGGCCGAAATTGCTCGCGTGGGCGTCGCCGCACAGCTGTGTGTGCAGACCACTGTCGGATGTGCGCGACAGATCGTCGGCCATCACCAGTGCAGCACCGCGGAAGAACGCGAACGCCGACGTCGCCATGCGGCCGTACCGGACCGGAACGAGCTGGGGGACGCGCGACTGCGCCTGACTCTCGAGCAGCGCGATCGGATCCCGGGACGACTCCCCGAGATCGGCCAGCGACTCGACGGGAGTGCCCCTCCGAGCGGCGAGACCGTTCTGGACCCGCTGTTCGCGCGTCGGATGCACGACATGTCCGTCCGTGACCGACATGGGTCCTCCCACGGGGATATCACCGGAGTGTGGGCCTTCATAGTAGGCAGGCCTGCGGTCCCCTGGGAGGGAAACGGCGTCAGGACCGCGACAGCACCAGCCCTGAGGTCGGAACTCCTGTTCCTGCCGTGACCAGGACGTGGTCGACGTCGTCGACCTGGTTGACGGCCGTGCCGCGGATCTGCCGTACGCCCTCCGCGATGCCGTTCATGCCGTGGATGTAGGCCTCGCCCAGCTGACCGCCGTGCGTGTTGATCGGTAGCCGTCCGCCCACCTGGATGCCGTCGGCGACGAAGTCCTTGGCCTCACCGCGGCCGCAGAAACCGAGTTCTTCGAGCTGCATGAGCACGTACGGGGTGAAGTGGTCGTAGAGCACGGCCGTGGCGATGTCCTGCGGTCCGATGCCCGCCTGCTCCCACAACTGGTCGCCGACGATGCCCATCTCCGGCAGGCCTGTGAGCCCGTCCCGGTAGTAGCTGGTCATGATGTACTGATCGGGTCCGCTCCCCTGCGCCGCGGCCGCGATCATCGCTGGGGTCTGCTTCAGGTCCTTCGCCCGCGCGGCGCTGGTGACGACGATCGCGACGCCGCCGTCCGATTCCTGGCAGCAGTCGAGCAGGTGCAGCGGCTCGGCGATCCACCGCGAGTTCTGGTGGTCCTCGAGCGTGATCGGCTTGCCGTGGAAGAACGCCTTCGGGTTCGTGGCGGCGTGCGCCCGATCCGCGACCGCCACGGCGCCGAAGTCGGCGCTCGTCGCACCGGAGACGTGCATGTAGCGTTGCGCGACCATCGCGACGAACGAGGCCGGTGTGCTCAGCCCGTGCGGGTAGGAGAACGCGTTGTCGGTTCCCGACGAATTCACCTGTGCGGCAAGGTCAATGTTGACCTGCCCGTACCGCGCGCCGGACCGCTCGTTGAACGCCCGGTACGCGACCACCACGTCGGCCACGCCGGTCGCGACGGCCATCGCCGCCTGCTGCACCGTCGCGCACGCCGCACCGCCGCCGTAGTGGATGCGGGAGAAGAACTTCAGGTGGGGAATGCCCACCGAACGGGCCACGGCCACTTCGGTGTTGGTGTCCATCGTGAACGAGACCAGACCGTCGACGTCGGCCGGGGTCAGTCCCGCGTCGTCGAGGGCGGCGCACACCGCTTCGGCCGCGAGGCGGAGTTCGCTGCGGCCGGAGTCCTTCGAGAAGTCGGTCGCGCCGATGCCGACGATCGCCGCTGCACCCGACAGGCCGCTCATGCGGTGCCTCCGATCACGACAGTGGCTGTGGCCGTGATGTGTTTGCCCAGACTGTTGGTGCCGGTGATGTCGACGGTGACCAGTCCGTCCTCGACGGACGCGACGGTGCCCGAGAGGGTCAGGGTGTCGTAGGCGTACCAGGGCACGCCCAGTCTCAGCGAGATCGACTTCACCACCGCGCGGGGGCCGGCCCAGTCGGTGACGTAGCGCTGCACGAGGCCGGTGTCGGTGAGGATGTTGACGAAGATGTCCTTCGATCCGCGCTGCTGTGCCTTGTCGCGGTCGTGGTGCACGTCCTGGAAGTCGCGTGTGGCCAGGGCCGTCGACACGATGAAGGTGGGATCGGCGTGGATCCCGAGGGAGGGCAGGCTCTCGCCCGTCGTGACGGTCGGGGTGCTCACACGTCCTCCTCGAGGGGCTTCCAGGCGTACAGCGTCCACGGCTGCCCGCCGGTCTCGTCGTCGCCGGGGAAGTCGAGGAAGGTGACCTCGACCGGCATCCCGATGCGTACCTGTCCAGGGTCGACGTCGCGGAGTTCACCGAGCATCCGGACACCCTCGTCGAGTTCGACGAGCGCGACGACGAAGGGCACCTGCCGCCCCGGCACCTTGGGCGCGTGGTGGACGACGAAGCTGAACACCGTTCCGCGACCGGAGGATACGACGTAGTCGGTGGTTTCCGACTTGTCGAGCCAGAGCGCCGGGACGGGTGGGTGCTGCAGGGTGCCGTCGGGGCGTCGCTGGATGCGCAGTTCGTGGGTGGCCACGCCGTCCCAGAAGAATTGCGTGTCGCGGGAGACGGACGGGCGGAGCATCCGCGTGGGGTCGAGATCGTCGGGTACCGCGGATGTGGGCCGGTCTTCCGACGTCTCCGCGCGCTCGTCCTTCGACGGCGGTGCGAACTTCAGGATGCGGAATAGCATCTCGGCGACGACCTCGTCGCCGACCTTCCACAGGTTGCGGGTGGTGAAGAACCATCCCTCTCCGAGCCCGGTCCGCTTCGGGCCGACGACGTCCTCGAGGGTGGATTCGATCGTCACCTGCTCGCCGTGGCGCAGGTAGCGGTGGTAGATCTGGTCGCAGTTGGTGGCGACCACCGAGGTGTAGCCGGCGTCGTCGAGGATCTGCGTCATCCGGCCGAGCGGGTCGTCCTTCTCGCGTTCGGCGCCGAGGCCGCGCATCGTCCACACCTGCGCCATCGCGGGCGGGGCCACGAGACCACCGTGACCGGCTGCGATCGCCGCGGTCTCGTCGGTGTAGATCGGGTTGTCGTCGCCGATCGCCTCGAGCCAGTTGCGGATCATCGGCATGTTCACCGGATCGCGGCCGGGTCGCGGCGCGGACGGGCCGTCGCCGCGGACCTTCTCGGCCGCCTGCCGGATCTCCTCGGGGATCCTCCCCCGAGCATCTCGTGTCACCGAACCTTGTGTCACCGAATTCTCCTGCCTCACCGCGGGACCCGCGGCATGCCCAGACCGGCGGTGGCGATCAGTTCGCGCATCACCTCGTTGACGCCACCGCCGAAGGTGATGACGACATTGCGTTTGGCCATCATGTCGAGCCAGCGGAGCAGATCGGCGGTGTCGTCGTCGGCCGGATCGCCGAAGGCACCGACGATCTCCTCGGCGAGGCGCCCGACGCGCTGGATCCGCTCGGTGGCGAACACCTTGGTCGCCGAGGCATCGGCGATGTCGACGGCGTCGTTGCTGCTCGCCGCGACCTGCCAGTTGAGCAGTTCGTTGAGTCGCCAGGTCGCGTGGATCTCGCCGAGTGCGCGTCGCACCTCGGGGCGGTCCCGGAGTTCGTGGGCGCGGACCCATTCGACGAGCCGGTCGTAGATGCCGGCGACGCGACCGGCCGGGCCGAGCATGACGCGTTCGTGGTTGAGTTGGGTGGTGATGAGCTTCCAGCCCTTGTTCTCCTCGCCGACGAGCATCTCGACGGGAACGCATACGTCGCTGTAGTAGGTGGCGTTGACGTGGTGGGCACCGTCGCACGTGATGATCGGCGTCCAGCTGAAGCCGGGATCCTTGGTGTCGACGATGAGCACGGAGATGCCGCGGTGACGCGAGTCGGCGGGGCCGGTGCGGACGGCGAGCCAGATGTAGTCGGCGTCGTGCCCGCCGGTGGTGAAGATCTTCTGTCCGTTGACGATGTAGTGGTCGCCGTCGCGGACGGCGGTGGTGCGCAGGGCGGCGAGGTCGGTACCGGCCTCGGGTTCGGAGTAGCCGATGGCGAAGTGCACCTCGCCGGCGAGGATGGCGGGCAGGAACTTTCGCTTCTGTTCGTCGGTCCCGTAGACCTGCAGGGTCGGGCCGACGGTCTGCAGGGTGACGCTCGGCAACGGCACGTCGGCGCGGACGGCCTCGTTGGCGAAGATCTGCTGTTCCACGTCGCCGAAGCCGCGGCCGCCGAACTCGACGGGCCAGCCTACGCCGAGCCAACCGTCCTTGCCCATGCGACGCACGACCTCGCGATAGGTGGGGCCGTGCCGCTCCGTGCGCATGATCGCAGCCTCCTCGGGTGAGACGAGGCTGCTGAAGTAGCGCCGCAGTTCGGCTTGCAGTGCGCGCTGGTCGTCGGTCAGATCGATGAACACCGGGCCCCCACGAGGTCGAGTCGGTACGAGGCGCCGCCGAGCAACCGGGCGAGGTCCTTGGCGGTCGACGAGTACTTGTGCAGCGGATAGGTCTCGTCCACACCCACGCCGCCGTGCAGGTGGTGCAGCACCCGCATGGCCGGCGGCAGTTCGGCGGCGATCCAGTAGGCGGTGATGTCGAGATCGTCCGCGGCGTCGAGACCTTCGGCCAGGCGCCAGACCGACGACAGCGCCGCGACGTGCAGGGTGCGGGCGGTGACGTAGACGTCGGCGATCTGCTGTGCGACGGCCTGGAAGGTCGCGAGCGGCTTGCCGAACTGGTGCCGCTCGCTGACGTGCTTCGCCGTGAGTTCGGTTGCCCCGGAGAGCAGTCCGTCGGCGAAGGCCGCCACGGCGGCGAGCGCGATCCGGTGGAGCATCGCCACAGCGTCGGTGCCGGATTCGGCGAGCAGGACACCCACGGCGCCGTCGGCGCGCACCGAGAACTCGGGAGAGCCGGTCGAGGTGGGGCTCGAACGCAGGGTCATGCCCACGGCGTCGGGAGCCACCGCGACCACGCCTGCGTCGGTGGGCAGCAGCACCACGCGTGCCCGATCGGCGTAGGGCACGGCGACGAACGAACCGGTGACCGCGTGGCCCCCGTCGGTGGCGACCGCCGTGGCGGCCGGTTGCTCCGGGAAGGCGCGCCCCGGTTCGCCGAGCGCGGCCGTGAGCACGGCTCCTTCGGCGACGCCGGCGAGCAGGTCGTCCTGTTGCTGTTCGGAGGCGAGCGCGAGGATCGGCAGCACGCCCAGGCCGAGGGTGACCAGGGCCGGGGTCTGCGCGGCTCCGCGTCCGATCTCGGTGAGCACGGTGGCGACCTCGCCGAGCCCGAGGCCCGACCCGCCGAGACGCTCCGGCAGAGCGAGCGAGAGCAGGTCGGCGTCGGCCAGCGCGGCCCACAACGCGTCGTCGGTGAGGCCGCGTTTCAGGAGACCGGCCGCCACACCGGCGATTTCCTCCTGTGTCTCGTCACGTGCGAAGTCCACCGTCACCCACCTTCGAATAGAACGTGTTCTAGTTGTAGCACTCCCCGGCGCCCTGCGGAAGGACCGCTCAATCGCGCGGCAGGCCCAGGAGCCGCTCGGCCGCCATGGTGAGCAGGATCTGCTCGGTTCCGCCGGCGATCGTCAGGCACCGGGTGTTGAGGAACTCCCGGGTGAGCGGACCTTCCACCCAGCCGGCCTCGCCCGCGAGATCCATGGCGAGCTCGGCGGTGTCCTGCCGCTGCCGCACGCCGATGAGCTTGCGGACGCTGGACGCGGCGCCCGGATCCTGCCCTTCGAGCTGCGCGAGGGTCGCCCGCAGATCGAGGAGCGAACCGACCGTCGCCTCCCCGATCTGCGTCGCGATGCGGTCCTCGGCGACGGGATCGCCGGGGGTCGACAGTTCGAGCAGTCCCTCGATGCGCGGCCCCAGCGACGATTTGCCCCCCATTGCGACGCGTTCGTTGGCGAGGGTCGTGCGGGCCAGCTTCCAGCCGTCGCCGAGATTGCCCACCACGCAGTCGTCCGGCACGAAGACCGAATCGAGGAAGACCTCGTTGAACAACGCGTCGCCGGTGATCTCGCGCAGCGGCGAGATCGTGATGCCCGCCGACTTCATATCGACGAGGAAGTAGGTGATGCCCTTGTGCTTGGGGACGTCGCGGTCGGTGCGGGCGAGACAGATCGCCCAGTCCGCCTGCTGTGCGAGCGAGGTCCACACCTTCTGCCCGCGCAGCACCCATCCGCCGTCGGCCTTCTCGGCACTCGTGCGCAGCGCCGCGAGGTCCGAGCCGGCGCCGGGTTCGGAGAACAGCTGACACCAGACCACGTCGCCGCGCAGGGTGGGCATCACGAAACGCTCGATCTGCTCGAGTGTTCCGTGTGCGAGGACGGTCGGAATCGCCCACCAGCCGATCACGAGGTCGGGACGTTCGATGCCGGCGGCGGCGAGCTCCTCCTGGACGACGAGCTGTTCGGCGGCGCCGGCTCCGCGACCGTAGGGCGGCGGCCAGTGCGGCGCGAGCAGGCCCGATTCGGCGAGGGCGACACGGCGCTCGGATTCGGGTGCGGCGGCGATCTTCTCGACCTCCGCACGGATCCGCGCGCGTTTCTCCTCGTGATCGGACAGGTCGATACCGAGGTGACGGCGCGCGCCGTCGCGGACCAGGGTCGTCAGCCGCGAGCGCCACGCGGTGGAACCGCCGAGCACCTGGCGGGTGGCGACCGCACGGCGGAGATAGAAGTGTGCGTCGTGTTCCCATGTGAACCCGATGCCGCCGAGCACCTGGATCGCGTCCTTGGCGGTCTGCACCGCGGCATCGAGTGCGATCGCTGCGGCGGCCGCCGCCGCGATCGGCAGTTCGTCGGGCTGCGCGTCGACGGTGACCGCCGCATCCCAGGCCACGGCCCGGATCTTCTCGGTGCGGCAGAGCATTTCGGCGCAGATGTGTTTGACGGCCTGGAACGAACCGATCGGTTTTCCGAACTGTTCGCGGATCCTCGCGTACTCGACGGCGGTGGTCAGCGCCCAGCCGGCGAGACCGGCCAGCTCCGCGGCGGCGAGGCCGGCGGTCAGGTCGCGCACGAAGCCGGCCGGGACGGTCGCGACCCGATCGGCCGGGACCGTCGCGTCGTCGAGGCGGACGCGGGCCACCGCGCGGGAGGCGTCGATGGTCTCGAGCGGTTCGATGTGCAGACCCGGATCATCGGCCTCGACGAGCGCCCAGCTCTCGACGGCCGGATCACCTTCACCCGCGACACGGACGAGCACGGCGACCCCGGCTTCGGCACCCACGGCCGGTCCGGCCTCACCGCGCAGCAGGACTCCGTCACCCGCCGGCTCCGCGGTCACGGCCGAGTCGAGAGCGAGCGCGGTGGGGACCTCACCCTCGGCGAGCCGTTCCGTCGTCTTGGCGACGGTCTCACCGGCACGGCCGAACACGAGGGCGGCCACGACGGTGGTCAGGATCGGGCCCGGTGCGAGTTCGTAGGCGGCCTGCTCGAGCATGACGGCCAGGTCCACGGTGGTCGCGCCGAGGCCGCCCGCCTCCTCCGGGACGGCGACGCCGAAGACTCCGAGTTCTGCGAGGGAGGACCAGCCGTCGCGCCACGTCGCGTCGCTTGCGCGACGTATCGTCGACATGGGGTCTACGGCACGTGACCAGGCCTGGACAGATGCCTGAACGGCCCGCTGCTCCTCGGTCGTGGCGATACTCACAGCGGTTTCCGCCCTTCCGAATGACATCATTGCTAGAACGTGTTCTAATATGGCACCGATTCAGAGTCAAGGCGTGAGGAAACGAATCTATGGCCACCCCGTCCCGCTCCCGTGCCAACGGACACGGAACTCTGACCGCCCTCACCGAGGACGATCTCAGTTCCAATGCCCAGAAGGAACGTCGCAAGCGGATTCTCGACGCCACCCTGGCGCTCGCGTCGAAGGGTGGTTACGAGGCCGTGCAGATGCGGGCGGTGGCAGAACGCGCGGACGTCGCGGTCGGCACCCTCTACCGATACTTCCCGTCCAAGGTCCACCTGCTGGTCTCCGCCCTCGGCCGTGAATTCGCCCGCATCGAAGGCAAGGGCCGGATCCCACCCGGCCACAGCCCCCTCGAGCGCATGCACCTCATCCTGGGCCTGATCACCAAGGCCATGCAGCGCGATCCCCTGCTCACCGAGGCCATGACACGGGCGTTCATGTTCGCCGACGCTTCCGCCGCCGCCGAGGTCGACCAGGTGGGCACCCTCATGGACCGACTGTTCGCACGGGCCATGAACGACGGCGAGCCCACCGAGGAAGAACTCGCCATCGCACGCGTCATCAGCGACGTGTGGCTGTCGAATCTCGTCGCCTGGCTCACGCGCCGTTCGTCGGCCACCGATGTCGCCCGCCGGCTCGAACTGACGGTGGAGCTGCTGCTCGGCGACGGCTCGCGCGTGCCGAAGACGGTCGCGTCAGAAGCCTGACGGCGCTCGCGTCCGAAGCCCCGCGGCGCTCGCGCCGGAAGCCCCGCGGCGCTCGCGCCGGAAGCCCGACGTCCGATCCGCCGCTTCCTGTAACCGGAAACACGTGGTCGCAATACCCAGCGGGTCGGATTCGTGCCCCACTCTGACCTAACGTGGAGCAGGTGAGTGCCCACGATCTTCCGATTGACCTTCGACGTGCTCTGGTGGCTGTCGCGCGGACGCCCCGCCTGCTCGTGGCGACCGACTACGACGGCACCATCTCCCCCATCGTGAGCGATCCCGAGAAGGCCTACCCGCACGACGATGCGGTGCGGGCGCTGCGGGGCCTCGCCGCTCTGCCGTCGACGGCCGCTGCCGTCATCTCGGGACGCGCTCTCAAGGATCTCGCCGCCCTGTCGCGTCTGCCGGTCGAGGTCAAACTCGTCGGCAGCCACGGCTCCGAGTTCGACATCGGATTCGTCCACGAGATCGATCCCGACGCGAGGGACCTCCTCGCCACGATCGTCGAGGGACTGCACTCGGTGGCATCCCGGTTCGACGGCGTGCAGGTGGAGGCCAAGCCCGCGAGCGCCGCGCTGCACGTGCGCAACGCCTCTCCCGCCGATGCCGAGCAGGCCCTCGATCTCGTGCGCAGCGGCCTCGCGCTCCAGCCCGGTGTGCAGGTCACCGAGGGCAAGGCAGTCATCGAGTTGTCCGTGGTGCCCACCGACAAGGGCAAGGCGCTCGACGTCATCCGCCACCAGGAAGCCGCCAGCGCGGCGGTCTTCTTCGGCGACGACGTGACCGACGAGAAGGCCTTCCGTTCGCTGCAGGGCCCGGACGTCGGGGTGAAGATCGGCGACGGCGACACCGCCGCCGAGTACCGCGTCCGCACCAGCGAAGAGGTCATCGCCGCACTCGCGTTCCTGCTCGAGGAACGTCGCACCTGGTTGTCCGGCGCCCACGTCGCGCCGATCGAACGCCTGACCATGCTCGCGAGCCCCCGCTCGAAGGCACTCGTCACCCCCGACGGCACGATCACCTGGCTGTGCCACCCCGAACCCGATTCCGCGGCGGTGTTCGCCCATCTCCTCGGCGGTGACGCAGCCGGTCACTTCACCATCGGCCCGACCCGCCAGGCACTGCCGCTCAGCCAGCGCTACGTCGACTCGACGATGACGGTGGTGACCCGGTGGGCGTCGCTCGCGGTGATCGACTACCTCCCGCACGACGTCGAGGCCGGCCGTACCGACCTCACGCGCGTGATCACCGGGCGCGCGAGCGCGGTGGTGACCTTCGCCCCGCGACCGGAGTTCGGACAGGGACAGGTCACCCTCGAGGTCGAGGACGACGGCATCCGCGTCATGGGCTTCAACGAGCCCTACGTCCTGCGCTCCCCCGGCGTGCGGTGGGACATCACCACGGACGGCGTGCACCAGACGGCCCACGCCGTGGTCGACCCCACCGAGAACGACATCATCCTCGAACTCCGCTGCGGCACCGACGATCTCGATGAGCACCCGGTGCCGGAGGTCGAGCGTCGGGCACAGTCCGAGGCCTACTGGCACACGTGGGCGTCCCAGCTCGAGCTGCCGCCGCTCAAGCCCGATCTCATGAAGCGTTCGGCGCTCACCCTGCGGGGGCTGGTCCACGGTCCGACGGGCTCGATCCTCGCCGCGGCGACCACCTCGCTCCCCGAGGAGATCGGCGGTGTCCGCAACTGGGACTACCGCTACTGCTGGCTGCGCGACGCCGCGCTCACGGCGCAGGCGCTCGTGCGGGTCGGATCCCTCGAGGAGGCCGAGAACTATCTCGACTGGGTCCACCGCGTCCTCGAGACCGTGCCGGGCCCCGAACGTCTGCACCCGCTGTACACGCTCGCCGGCGGACCGCTGCCGCCCGAGGCCGTGATCGACTCGCTTCCCGGATACGCCGGTTCGCGGCCCGTGCGGGTCGGCAACGCGGCGAACCAGCAGGTGCAACTCGACGTCTTCGGCCCGATCGTCGACCTGATCGCCGACCTCGCGCACAGCCGCGAGTCGCGCGGCGTGTCCCACGACCGTGCCCTCACCGACCGGGACTGGGAACTCGTCTGCTCGATGGTCACCGCGGTCGAACGGCGCTGGTTCGAACCGGACCACGGCATCTGGGAGATCCGCCACGCACCCCGCCACCATGTGTACTCGAAGGTCATGGGGTGGCTGACCGTCGACCGGGCACTGACGCTCGCCGAGAAGTTCGGCCGGACCGCCGGCGAGGGCTGGGCGGCGCTGCGCGACGAGATCGCCGAGGAGGTCACCGAGAAGGGCTGGAACGACGAGGTCCAGTCGTTCACCTCGGCCTACGACGGCACCGATCTCGACGCGGCCACCCTGTTCATCGGCCTCACCGGACTCGTCGACCCGCAGGACGAGCGGTTCCGGGCGACCGTGCAGGCCACCGAACGGGAGTTGCGCAGCGGCGCGACCGTCTACCGCTATCACAGCGACGACGGCCTGCCGGGCGCCGAAGGCGGCTTCCACCTGTGCGCGGCGTGGCTGGTCGCGGCCTACCTGCTGGTCGGGCAGCGCAACGACGCCGAGGCGCTGTTCGCGCAGCTGGTCGCGGCGGCCGGACCGACCGGGCTGCTCAGCGAGGAGTACGACCCCGTCGCGGAGCGTGCGCTGGGCAACCACCCGCAGGCGTACAGTCACATCGGTCTGCTGCGCTGCGCCCAGCTGCTGTCGGGCGCGAAGGCCACGGGCGACCGGCAGCACTGAGCTACGAGCGGGGCCGCTCGGTCACTCGGCGTACCACTCGCTCTCGACCCGACCCGAGGTGGCACCGAACCACAGCTGGGTCCCCAGGGTCTCGAGCGCGGGCACACCGGAGTGCGAGGGGGCGGCGAGGAGCAGTTCGCCTGCGCGCCGCCCCTTGTCCTTCTGCGGTTGCCTCACGGTCGTGAGGCCTTCGCGGATCGCTTCGTCGATGCCGTCGAAGCCGGTGATCGACAGGTGGCCGGGCACGTCGAGACCCATCTGATTGGCCCAGGCGAGAGCGCCGAGCGCGAGCACGTCGGTGGTGCACACGAGCGCGGTGATCCGCGGGTTCATGCGCATGATCTGCGCCGCGGCGGACAGGCCGTCCTCCGCGGTGTGGGTGTAGCGCTCGACGACGGTGAGCGATTCGGGGGCCAGCCCTGCGGCGCTCATGGCGTCCTGGACGCCGCGGATGCGTTCGCGCTGCACGTGGAAGGCGCCGGATTCGAGGGTCGACAGGTCGAC
The DNA here is from genome assembly GCF_000801125.1 of Rhodococcus sp. Chr-9. NCBI lineage: Bacteria > Bacillati > Actinomycetota > Actinomycetes > Mycobacteriales > Nocardiaceae > Rhodococcus > Rhodococcus sp. Chr-9. Next base: position 22,969 of record NZ_JTIZ01000017.1, on the reverse strand, counting down.
GACCCCGTCGTGCCGTTCGCGGCCGAGGCGCATCGACAACATGCCGATCTGGCGGTGGCCGAGTTCGATGAGGTGGGCGGCGAGATCGCGCATCGCCCGCCGGTCGTCGATGCCCACCACCGGGGTGCTCTCGAGCCCGCGCGGCTGGTCGCACGCGACGATCGGGAGGTGCCGTTCGAGCACGGCAGCGAGATAGGGGTCCTCGGCGGGGACCGAGTAGACGACGAAGCCGTCGACGGACGAGCGGTGCACGACCTGTGCGGCCTCGTCGTCGGTCCGGCCCGGTCCGGCGGGGATGAGCAGTAGTCCCTGTCCGGCCGCTTCGCAGGCCTCGGACAGTCCCGACAGGAAACTCATGGCGGCGGGATCCCGGAAGGAATAGCTCAACGCTTCGGTGAGCAGGACCCCCACCGCTCCTGCCTTGCGGGTGCGCAGCGACCGCGCCATCGGATCCGGGCCGGCATATCCGCGTCGTTTGGCGACTTCGAGGACACGTTCGCGTAGCTCGGCGGACAACTGGTCGGGGCGGTTGTACGCGTTCGAGACCGTGGTGCGGGAGATCTTCAACTCGGCGGCAATCGACGCCAGGGTCGCCTGTCGGCGCGGCTGACGAGACCTGGACATGAGAGGACCGTAGTCCTGTGTCCATGGTCACGACCACCCAGGGATGGTAGGAGGGCTCGGTGTCGTCCGCTAAAGTGGAACGGTAACGGTTACCAATAACGTTTGGGTCGGTCGCTCGGTCGTTCCGGACCCCGTTCGTCGAAGACCGCCGATCCTCAGGAGAAGAACTGTGCGACTGTCCTCCCGCACGGCCCTCGCAGCCGCCGCCGTAGCCTGCGCGACCGCCCTCGCCGCGTGCGGCACCGATACCTCCGGCGCCGACGACGACGAGATCAGCGTCGTCGCCTCCACGAACGTGTGGGGGTCGATCGCGCAGGCGGTGGCCGGAGACCGCATCGAGGTCCGCTCGCTCATCACCGAACCGAACGCCGACCCGCACTCCTACGAGGCCAGCCCCCTCGACGCCGCGGCGATCTCCGACGCCTCGCTCGTCGTCTACAACGGCGGTGGCTACGACCAATTCGTCGACGACATCCTCGGCGCCACCGGGGACAAGCCTGCAGTCGTGGAGGCCTTCGCCCTGTTCGAATCCGGCGCGTACTCGGATCTGCACGCCGGACACGATCACGGCGACGAGGACGGCACCGACGACGCCATCGAGAGCGACTCGGAGACAACCGTTTCCGAGGACCACTCGCACGAGAGCGGTGAGGTGTCCGACGCCGGCGACGGGCACTCGCACGAGGGTCACGACCACGGCGGCATCAACGAGCACGTCTGGTACGACCTCGCGACCGCCGACGCCGTCGCGCACGCCGTCGCCGAGCAGCTCGCCGAACTCGACCCCGACGGCGCCGCCGTCTACGAGGCCAACGCCGCGGGCTTCCACGAGAACCTGCACTACGTCGCGGATGTTGTCGACAAGCTCGCCGACACACACGGCGACGCACCCGTCGCCCAGACCGAGACGATCGGCCACTACCTCGTCTCGGCCGCGACGCTCGACGACATCACTCCCCCGGACTTCACCAATGCCATCGAGAACGGCACCGATCCGTCCCCGGCGGCGATCGCGGCGACACGGCAGTTGTTGGTCGACAAGCAGGTTCGCGTCCTGATCTACAACCCGCAGACCGAGGACCGGATCAGCCGCGAGATGCGCACGGCAGCAGAGTCGTCGGGCGTCCCCGTGGTCGAGGTTTTCGAAACCCTGCCCGAAGGTGTCGACTACATTCAGTGGCAGGCCCGGACCGCCGAGACCCTCGCCGCCGCGCTCGAGACCGCCTCCTGACCATCCGATCGAGAACACGGACTCCGGTGACACCTCCTCCATCCGACCGCACGCCCACAGTCGAACTCCGCGATGCCCGGCTGGCATTCGGCGATCGGGTCCTCTGGGACGGACTCGACCTCGTCGTCGAACCCGGCGAGTTCCTGGCGGTGCTCGGACCGAACGGTGCCGGCAAGACATCGCTGCTCAAGGTGCTGCTCGGCCAGCTCCCGCTCACCTCCGGAACCGCGACCATCGCCGGGCAGGCCGTCCGGACCGGGAACTCGCACGTCGGATACGTGCCGCAGCAGAAGTCTCTCGACGAGGGCGTCCCGCTGCGGGGACGCGATCTCGTAGGCCTCGGCATGGACGGACATCGCTGGGGCACCGGCCTGCGCACGCGCCGGCGGCGCCGCGTCGCGGTCGACGACGCGATCGCTCAGGTCGGCGCAGAGACCTATGCCGGAGCCCCGATCGGCACGCTCTCCGGTGGTGAGCAGCAGCGGCTGCGTATCGCGCAGGCGCTCGTGGGAGATCCGCGCGTACTCCTGTGCGACGAGCCGCTGCTCAGTCTCGATCTCGCCAACCAGCACCTGGTGTCGGCGCTCATCGACCGCCGCCGCCGCGACCACGACACCTCCGTCCTGTTCGTCACCCACGAGATCAATCCGATCCTGCCGCTGGTGGATCGCGTGCTGTACCTCGTCGACGGCCAGTTCCGCATCGGCACCCCCGCCGAGGTGATGACCTCGCAGGTGCTTTCCGAGCTCTACCGCACCGACGTCGAAGTGCTCGAGATGCGCGGCCGCCTGGTGGTCGTCGGCACCGGCGACGCCATCGACGCGCTCGGCAGCGCCGGCGGACTGCGCCCCGGGGAAGGCGTCCACCACGATCACGAGGATCACGAATGAGCAGCAAGTTCACCGACGCCCTCGGGCGGATGTTCGACGTGGAGACCACCGTCGAACTCCTGCAGTACGACTTCGTGCAGCAGGCGCTCGTCGCCGGTGCGATCCTCGGTCTGCTCGCCGGCGTGATCGGCCCGCTGATCATCAGCCGTCAGATGGCGTTCTCCGTCCACGGCACCTCCGAACTGTCGCTCACCGGTGCCGCGGCGGCGCTCATCATCGGGGTCTCCGTCGGGATCGGTGCGGTCGCGGGTGCCGTGATCGCCGCGATCCTCTTCGGGGTCCTGGGGACACGTGCCCGCGAACGCGACTCCGTCATCGGCGTGGTGATGGCCTTCGGACTCGGTCTCGCCGTCCTGCTGCTGTGGGCCTACGACGGACGCACCGGCGCCGCCTTCTCGCTGCTCACCGGTCAGATCGTGGCGCCCGGCGGTACCGGCATCGCCCTGCTCGCCGCGTGCGCTGCCGTCGTGATCCTCACGCTGCTGGTGATCTACCGTCCGCTACTGTTCGCCAGCACCGACCCGGAGGTCGCGGCTGCACGCGGCGTCCCGGTGCGCGCATTGTCGATCGTGTTCGCGGTGCTCGTCGGTGTCACCGCCGCACTCGGTGTGCAGATCGTCGGCGCGCTGCTGGTGATGGCACTGCTCATCACCCCGGCCGCCGCGGCGGCCCGGGTGGTCAGCGGGCCGCTCGCCGCCACGGTGCTGTCTGTGGTCTTCGCGGAGATCTCGGCGGTCGGCGGCATCCTACTCGCGCTGGCGCCGGGCGTGCCGGTCTCGGCGTTCATCACGACGATCGCGTTCGTCATCTACATGATCTGCCGCGTGATCGGCACCGCCCGCAACCGACGTGGTTCCGGGCGGGTCGCCGCAACTGCCTGATTCACGGCCCGTCGGGACGTGATCTTGACGCGCTCCTCGACGTCCGCCCAGTTTCCCGAGTTTGCTCCAGTAACGGGACGTCACAGACATCGGGGGTGGAGAGTGCAGCACGTCACGCGTCGTTCCTTCGCATCGACAACCCCGACAAGCGGTTCCTGTGGCACCGGTCGAACCCCGAGGTGTTCGGTCGTCACCTCGCCTTCGAGCCCTACACCGGTCTGGTCGAGGCGTGCGTCGGCGAGAACATGACGGCCCTGTGCGCCGCCGGTGTCGGCGGCGGGTCGCTCGTCTACCAGGGCATGACGCTGCAACCCGACGAAGCGGTGTTCAACGCCCACTTCCCGAACGAACTCGACTGGGCGCGCATGGACCGCGTCCACTACCCGCGCGTCGCGCAGATGCTGCACCTGGCCGTGGCGCCCGACGAACTCGTCGACAGCCCCAACTACGCGACCTCGCGCATCTTCGCCAACCCTGCGCGGAAGGCCGGCTTCCCGATCGACAAGATCCCGATGCCGATCGACTGGGACTACGCGCTCGCCGAACTCCGCGGCGAGATGGCCCCGGCTACACCGACGGTTCGGGTGCGATGGGTGTCAACAACGGCGGCAAGCACTCCGTCGACGTCACCTACATCGCGGAGGCCGAGGCGACCGGTCTGGTCACCGTCGCGACGCAACACGAGGTCACCGACATCCAGGCCTCCATTCCCGGCTTCTACGGGATCGACATGCGCAGCACCGTACTGGTGGGCTACGGCGTCAGTGAGGGTCGCGGGCACTTCGTCTACGACGCCGCTCGCGACGACGCCGGCCTGCGCTGGCCGCACGAAGGGGACGCGGTGCTGCAGACGGGTCACATCGACCCCACCGTGCGCCGCATCGCCGGCGAACGCGCCCTCGACGACATCGTCGTCCGCGACGTCGGAACGGTCTTCTGAGCGGGCATAGACTCGGGTCGTGACCCGCATCGACCTCAACAGCGACCTCGGCGAGAGCTACGGCCGGTGGCGTCTCGGCGACGACGAGACCATGCTCGACATCGTCACCAGCGCCAACGTGGCGTGCGGATTCCACGCCGGCGACCCGGCGACACTGCTGCACACGTGCCACGGCGCCGCGAAGCGCGCGGTAAGGATCGGTGCCCAGGTCGGCTACAACGACATCGGCGGTTTCGGCCGCCGCTTCATCGAGGTGCCGTCGGCGGATCTCACCGCCGAGATCATCTACCAGATCGGCGCGCTCGACGGTCTCGCCCGGGCGGCCGGTTCGTCGGCGAGCTACGTCAAACCCCACGGCGCGCTGTACAACGCGATCGTCCATCACCGCGAACAGGCCCGTGCGGTCGTGGATGCGGTACGCGCCTACGACGCCTCGCTGCCCGTCCTCGGACTGCCCGGCTCCGTCTTCCTCGAGGAGGCCGAACGGGCCGGACTGAAGGTGGTCGCCGAGGCGTTCGCCGACCGCGCCTACACCCCCGAGGGCACGCTCGTCTCCCGACGCGAACCCGGTGCGGTACTGCACGATCCGGAGGAGGTCGCCGAGCGGGTCCTGCGCATGGTCACCGAGGGGGTGGTCACCGCCATCGATGGCAGCGACATACGCGTGAACGCGCAGTCGGTGTGCATCCACGGCGACTCCCCCGACGCCACGGCGATGGCCGTCGCCGTGCGCCGCCGCCTCGACGCCGAGAAGATCGACATCCGGGCGTTCGTGTGAACGCCCGACACCGCGAGGTCCACCGATGAAAATCCTTCGTGCCGGAGACAACGCCCTGCTCGCCGAATTCGATTCCCTCGACGAGGTTCTCGCACACTTCCGGGCACTCGACCGCGAGCGGCCGCGTGGCGTCGTCGATCTCGTGCCGGCGGCGCGGACACTGCTGGTGTGCTTCGATCCGTCGGAGACCGGCGCGCAGGTCGTGCACAAGTGGGTCACCACCACCCCACCGGTGTCCGGGGACGACGTCGACATCGAGGAGGTGACGCTCGAAGTCCGGTACGACGGCGTCGATCTCGAAGAGGTCGGCGAGTTGACCGGCCTCGGCGCGGACGGCGTGATCGCCGCCCACACCGGCAGCCTCTGGACGGTCGCCTTCGGCGGGTTCGCGCCCGGCTTCGCGTATCTCACCGGCGGGGATTCTCGATTGCACGTGCCGCGTCGCAGTTCACCGCGCACCTCCGTCCCGTCCGGCGCCGTGGGACTGGCGGGTGAGTTCTCGGGCGTCTACCCGCGGAAGTCGCCCGGAGGATGGCAACTCATCGGAACCTCCGATGCCCCGCTGTGGCAACCGGACCGGACTCCTGCGGCGCTGCTGCGACCGGGATGTGCGGTGCGCTTCGTCGCGATCTGAACCGTCCCCGGATCCACTGCGCCGCTGCGCTCAGATACCGAGCACGGCCTTCGCGACGAGGAAATAGATCACCAGGCCGGTCGCGTCGACGAAGGTCGTGATGAACGGATTGGAGAAGACCGCGGGGTCGGCGCGGATCGATTTGGCCACCAACGGCATCGCACCACCGACAGTGGCGGCGAGGGTGCAGATGCTCACCAGCGTCAGCCCGATCACCGCGCCCACCGACGAGTCGTAGACCAGGGACGTCAGGACGAACGCGACCGAGCCCAGCAGGACACCGAGGGACAGACCCACCCGGAGTTCGCGGGCGATCACCCCGCCGATGTCGCGTGGCGTCACGTCGTCGAGCGCCAATGCGCGGGTGACCGTGGTGGCGGCCTGGTTTCCGGTGTTGCCCCCGGTGCCGATGATCAGCGGCACGAACAGCGCCAGGGTGACCACCTGATCGAGGGTCGACTCGAACACCTCGAGGACCTGGACCGTGAGGGTCGCGCCGAGTGCCAGGAAGAGCAACCACACCACCCGCGAGCGCACCAACTGCCCGACGGGTGTCGCGAGATAGGGCCGGCGCAGCGGCTCGGTACCGCCGATGCGCGCCTGGTCCTCGCTGTCGGCGGCTTCGAGGATCCGCAGGGCGTCGTCGACGGTCAGGATGCCCACCAACCTGGTCTCGCTGTCGACGACGATCAACGCCAGCAGTTTGAGTTCGGCGCAGCGGCGCGCGGACTCCTCGGCGTCGTCGGTCACGCGCGCCCAGTAGGGCTCGTTCATGATGTCGGCGAGCACCGTTCCCGGCGCCGCAGTCATCAGCTCGCGCAGACCGACCACCCCGACGAGCACACGACCGTCGTCCACCACCGGCAGCGTGTACACCGTCTCCGCGTCGTCGAGCCGACGACGCACGGCGTCCATCGCCTGCTCGACGGTCATGTCCTGCCGCAGCGACACGAAGGCCGGGCTCATCCGCCGGCCGATCGACCGCTGCGGATAGCCGAGGATCGTGGCGGTCACCTCGCGGTCGGCGGGCGGCAGGCCGCGCATGAGGGTCGACGCGACCGTCGCGGGCAGTTCGTCGAGCAGTTCCACCCGGTCGTCGGGTTCGAGGTCGGCGAAGATTGCGGCCACCTGATCGTCGCGCAACCCGCGGAGCAGTTCGCTCTGCATGCTCGGGTCGAGCTGTTCGAAGACGTCGATCGCCCGGTCCTTGGGCAGCAACCGGTAGAGCACTGCGCGATCCGTCCGACCGAGCCGTTCGAGCACGTCGACGACCTGTTCGACGCTCAGTTCCGCGACAGCGTCGTGCGCGGCCTGAAGGTCGTCGGCCTCGACGGCCTTCTCGATCAGTCGCGTCGTCGCCGCCCGGACGTCTGCTTCATCCATGATCGTCACCTCCTTCCTCATGATCTTCAACCTAACGCGATCGTTCGGCCGGAGTGCGGACGTGCGATCGAAGCCGGTGAGTGAGAATGAACATCGTGGCGTGGTTCGAGGTGCTCTCCGGCGGAATGCTCACGACGGTCCAGGATCGCGGACGTCCCGGTTACGGTTCCTCGGGCCTCACCCGGTCCGGTGCCGCCGACCGGCGCGCACACGACGCCGCGAACCGGCTCGTGGGGAACCAGCCGGACGCGGCGACACTCGAGGTGACCGGCGGCGGTCTCGCCGTCCGCAGCGTCGGCGAGACGATCGTGGCCGTGACCGGTGCCCGCGCCGACGTGACCGTGTGCGACCGGCCGGTCGGCGACTGGGCGCGCATCACCCTCCGCAACGACGACGTGCTGCGGATCGGCGTCTCGAACGAAGGCCTGCGGATTTACCTCGCGGTACGCGGCGGCATCGACGTGCGGGAGGTGCTCGGCAGTAGATCCACCGACATCCTGTCGCACACCGGACCGTCACCCGTTCGCGCCGGCGACAGTCTGCTGGTCGGGGCGATGTCGGGTCACCTGCCCGACGAGGAGCAGTTCCCACCACCACCGCCGATGGACGACCCCGTGGAGATCCGGGTACGGCCCGGCCCGCGCGACGACTGGTTCACGCCCGGATCACTGCGGGCGCTGTTCCACGAGACGTGGACGGTGACACCGGAACTCGACCGGGTGGGTATCAGGTTCCACGGTCCCGGCCGACTGCACCGGGCACGGCACGAGGAGATGCCCAGCGAGGGCATGGTTCCCGGCTCGCTGCAGATACCGCCGGACGGGCATCCGGTGCTGTTCCTCGTCGACCATCCCGTCACGGGCGGCTATCCGGTGGCCGCGGTGGCGGTCGCCGCCGATCTGCCGGTCGCGGCGCAACTGCGTCCCGGACAGCGGGTGCGGTTCGTGCCGGTACGGTGATCGCTGCTGGGTGACCGTCAGGCGCGTGACGGCACGGAGGTGTCGTCCTCGTCGGTCGGGTCGGTAGCCGTCACCCGACGTACGAAGGTGATCGCCTCGTCGAGTGCGTGTGTCGCGGGCGGAGAGATGCCGGGCAGGCTGAGATAGCCGTGCACGGTGTCGGGATAATCGGTCTCCGCGACGTCGCCGCCCTTGGCCCGCAATGCTTCGGCGTATCGAACGGCGTTGTCGCGCAACGGGTCGTGCCCGGCGATCTGGACGAGGGCCGGTACGGCGGCACCGGCGAGCGTGCCGCGCAGGGGAGCCGCGGTCGGCGCATACGGATCGGCTCCGGCCAGATACAGGCGCACGAACGCCCGCATACCGCGGGAGGTGAGCACGGGAGCGTTCGCGAACTGCCGCTCCGACGGGAACTCCTCCTCCATCTCCGTCGCCGGATAGATCAGCACCTGACCGGCCGGCAGCGGACCACCCGAGCGGCCGGCCACGTCGGCGACGACCGCGGCGAGGTTGCCTCCGGCACTGTCACCGGCGACCACGACGCGGGACGGATCACCGTCGAGTTCCGCAGCGTGTGCGACGACCCACCGGAACGCCGCCCAGCAGTCCAGCACCGCTGCGGGATAGGGATGTTCGGGGGCGAGCCGGTAGTCCACCGACACCACGACGCTCGGGGTCCGCGCGGCGGTGTGGCTCGCCCACCACTCGTTCTGCTCCGGATTGCCGAGCACCCACCCGCCGCCGTGGAACAACAGCACGACCGGCAGCGGACCGCTCGTTCGCGCCGAGGGCCGATAGATCCGCAGACGGGTCCGGACCGGGGAGTCCTCGGGGGCGAGATCGTCGATCACCTCGTGCTCGAGATCGACCCATCGGTCCTCGATCCGCACGCCGGGATGCGTCCGGCCCGAGATCAGCCGTCCGACCGGGGACGACAGGAGCTTCGTGCGCGCAGCACGACGTGCCGGGATCTCGTCGACGGACGCGTCGGCAATGGACTTGTCGGCGAAGCGTTCGAGGAAGGCGAACACCTTCGTACGGAACGGCAGGGATGCGACCACGAGGACAGACTAGGCCCTCGCGACCGCAGCTCGGGCAGACTCGATCAGACCCGACGCTGCCGCGCGATGTCCGCGAGCACCACGCCCGCCGCGACGGAGGCGTTGAGCGACTCGACGTCTCCGGCCATCGGGATGGAGAGAACGGCGTCGCAGGTCTCCCGCACCAGGCGCGAGAGTCCCTTGCCCTCCGACCCCACGACCACGACGACGGGATCGGTGCCGTCGAAATCGTCGAGGTTGGTGTCGCCACCGGCATCGAGACCGACGACGCGGACACCGCGGGACTGCCAGTCCTTGAGCGTGCGCGTGAGGTTGGTGGCACGCGCGACGGGCAGTCGCGCTGCGGCACCGGCGCTCGTGCGCCATGCCACGGCCGTCACCGACGCCGAACGGCGCTGCGGGATGACCACACCGTGGCCGCCGAAGGCCGCGACCGAACGGATCACCGCGCCGAGATTGCGCGGATCGGAGATGTTGTCGAGGGCCACGAGCAGCGGACGCTCGTGGTTCTCCGCGGCGCGGGCCAGCAGGTCGTCGGGGTGCGCGTAGCGGTACGGCGGCACCTGCAGGCCGATGCCCTGGTGCATCCCGTTCGACGACAGACGGTCGAGTTCGGAACGCGAGACCTCGAGGATCGAGATGCCCATCTCGGCCGAGCGCTGCACGGCTTCCTTGAGCCGCTCGTCGGCCTCGGCGCCGAGGGCGACGTACAGAGCGGTCGCGGGCACACCGGCACGTAGGCACTCGACGACCGGATTGCGGCCGAGCACCATCTCGGGCCCGTCCTCGGCCTTGCGACCGGCCGCGGGACGACGACCGCCACCGCGCGGGTCGGCGGCCTTGGCCGCGGCCCGGGCACGCCGTGCGGCGGGGTGGTAGGGCCGGTCCTCGGCCTTGGGGGTGGCGCCACGCGCTTCGAGCCCGCGTCGCCGCTGCCCGCCGGACCCGACGACCTGCCCCTTCTTCGTGCCGCCCTTACGAATAGCGCCGCGACGCTGGGAATTGCCTGCCATCACTGTCCTGCTTTCAGAGACCACTCGGGTCCGTTGGGCGTATCGGTCACTTCGACCCCCGCGGCTGTGAGGCGGTCCCGCACCTCGTCGGCCACCGCCCAGTTCTTCTCGGCCCGGGCGGTCGTGCGGCGTTCGAGATCCGCGCCGACCAGCACGTCGAGTGCCGCGAGTGCGGCCGACCCTGAATCGTCGGTGGAGCACCAGTGCTCGTCGAGCGGGTCGACACCGAGGATGCCGAGCATGCTCCGGACCTGCGAGGCGATCTGCACGGCCGTGTCGAGATCGCCGTTGTCGAGCGCCTTGTTGCCCTTGCTGCGCTTGCGGTGTATTTCCGCGAGCGCCTTGGGCACACCGAGATCGTCGTCGAGAGCCTCGGCGAAGGCCTCGGTCCACTCGCCCACGGGCACCTCGCCCGCGCGGTCGCGGGTCTTGAGCACGAACGACTCGAGTCCCCGGTACGCTGCGGCCGCTTCGGCGAGCGCGTCGTCGGAGTATTCGAGCATCGAACGGTAGTGGGCGCTGCCCAGGTAGTAGCGCAGTTCCTGTGGCCGGACGCGGGCGAGCACGTTGGGGATCGACAGCACGTTACCGAGCGACTTCGACATCTTCTCGCCGCCCATCGTCACCCAGCCGTTGTGCAACCAGTAGCGGGCGAAGCCGTCGCCGGCGGCGCGGGACTGCGCCATCTCGTTCTCGTGGTGCGGGAAGACGAGGTCCATGCCTCCGCAGTGGATGTCGAAGGTGCCGCCGAGATAGAAGCCGGCCATCGCGGAGCACTCGAGATGCCAGCCGGGGCGACCACGACCCCACGGGGTGGGCCAGGACGGCTCACCGGGCTTCTCGGCCTTCCACAGCGTGAAGTCGCGGGGGTCGCGCTTGCCGAGTCCGGCGCTCTCACCCTGGTGGACGTCCTCGATGCGGTGTCCGGAGAGGGCACCGTATTCGGGGTAGCTCAGCACGTCGAAGTAGACGTCGCCGTCGGCCGCGTAGGCGTGCCCGGCGTCGATGAGGCGCTGGATGAGTTCGACCATCTGCGTGATGTGGCCGGTCGCGCGAGGTTCCACCGAGGGAGGAAGCACACCGAGCGCATCGTAGGCGCGGTTGAAGGCCCGCTCGTAGGTCGCGGCCCACTCCCACCACGGCCGACCTGCCTCTGCCGCCTTGCGGAGGATCTTATCCTCGATGTCTGTGACATTTCTCACAAACAAGACATCGAGACTCTTGGTAGCGAGCCACCGGCGGAGCACGTCGAACGCAACGCCGCTGCGTACGTGCCCGATATGGGGTTCGCCTTGGACGGTGGCCCCACACAGGTACACCGAGGCCTGGCCGGGGACCAGCGGTTCGAAATCCCGCACGGCCCGCGATTCGGTGTCGTATAAGCGCAAGGTCACGACCGTCTATCCTACCGCTCGTCCTGCTGGGCCAGGACCAGTGCGGTCGCAACCGCCGCCACACCTTCTCCCCGGCCGGTGAGCCCGAGTCCGTCCGTGGTGGTCGCCGACACGGAGACCGGACCGCCGAGCGCCTCGGACAGCACCGCCTGTGCCTCCTCGCGCCGCGGCCCGATCTTCGGGCGGTTCCCGATCACCTGGACGGCGGCATTGCCCACCACCCAGCCGGCGTCGTCGAGCAGGCGACGTACCTCGCCGAGCATCGCGACACCGGAGGCGCCGGCCATCTCCGGTCGGCCCGTGCCGAAGACCGATCCGAGGTCGCCGAGACCGGCGGCCGAGAGCACCGCATCGCACAGCGCGTGCGCAGCGACGTCCCCGTCGGAGTGACCCGCGCACCCGTCGGCGTCCTCGAACAGCAGACCGGCCATCCAGCACGGCCGTCCGGCCTCCACGGGATGCACGTCCGTTCCGATGCCGACACGCACGATGCTCACATCTCCTTCTCGGTGCGGACGCCGGACGCGAGCACGGTCCGTGCCAGCACCAGGTCCAGTGGGGTGGTGATCTTGAAAGCGAGAGGGTCTCCCACGACGGTGGTGATCCGCTCCCCCAGCCGCTCGACGAGTCCCGCGTCGTCGGTCGCGTCGGCGGCGTCGCGGTTGGCCCGCTCGAGCAATTCGACGTCGAATCCCTGCGGCGTCTGCACCGCGCGGAGGGTCGACCGGTCGGGAGTCCCGGTGACGACTCCGTCCTTGTCGACACTCTTGATGGTGTCGACGACGGGCAGGACGGGGATCACCGCGTCGCTGCCGGCCCGCAACGCGTCGACGACCCGGACGAACAGCTCGGCCGGGGTGAGCGCACGCGCGGCGTCGTGGACGAGCACGAACCGCGCGCCCGATGCCGCCGCAAGACCGGCGCGCACCGAGTCGGCGCGTTCGGCGCCACCCGCGACGACGGTGACCCGGTCGGCGAACGACTCGCCGACGAGCCGGTCCGCGGGCGTCGCAGCCAGTTCGGGCGGCGCGACGATCACCACTCGATCGATGACCGCTGAAGCGAGCATCGCCTCGACCGAGCGGTCGAGCATCGTGCGGCCGTCCAGTTCCACGAACGCCTTGGGCAGTGGTTCTCCCAGGCGAACACCGCGGCCGGCCGCCGGAAGGATTCCGACGACCGGCCCGTTGCGATCGCTCATGTGCAGTTTGCCGATGTCTCGCGCGTCAGGAAGCGGCGGCGAGAACCTCGTCGAGCATGGTCTCCGCCTTGACGTCGTCGGTGCCCTCGGCGAGCGCGAGCTCACCGACGAGGATCTGACGTGCCTTGGCGAGCATCCGCTTCTCACCTGCGGACAGGCCGCGGTCCTGCTCCCGGCGCCACAGGTCGCGCACAACTTCTGCGACCTTGTTGACATCGCCGGAGGCCAGCTTCTCGAGGTTGGCCTTGTACCGCCGTGACCAGTTGGTGGGTTCTTCCGTGTGGGGTGCGCGCAGCACCTGGAAAACCTTGTCGAGGCCTTCCTGCCCGACGACGTCGCGCACTCCGACGTACTCCGCGTTCTCTGCAGGTACCCGGACCGTCAGGTCGCCCTGCGCGACTTTCAGAACCAGATATTCCTTCTGCTCACCCTTGATGGTGCGTGTTTCGATTGCTTCGATCAGCGCCGCACCGTGGTGGGGGTATACGACGGTGTCTCCGACCTTGAAAATCATGTGTCCCGTGCCCCTTTCGATTCTCCCAGTTTAACACGTGACCACATCACCCTCCCGTCAACGATGCAGGTCAGGGGCACCGAGCACTGAGCGTAGGGCTTGACAGGCAGTTGCTTCCGTGTATCGGGTGACCTCCGACACACCCGCCCGTGGGCGCCTGTCGATCTCGTCTTCCGCGCGCGAATCCGCACGAGATCCGGCCCCGACGTACACAGCGCACACGGGAACTACTACTCTGCCTAGTGGATTGCGAGCCTTACTCGAGTGGAGGAACCCGTGACTGCTCTCAAAGCGCCGACTCGCCGAGTCGTGACCGCTCTCGCCCTTGCCGCGGGAGCGGCGCTCACGATGTCCGCGTGCAGCGCCGGTCAGATCACCCAGACCTCGACCCAGGTCGCGGCCATCAACGGTTCCAACGTGGACGCCGGCAGCCTCGCGCTGCGCAACGTGCACGTGATCTACCCCAACTCCGAGGAGTACAGCATCGAGCCCGGCGGCACCGCCCAGCTCGGCTTCACGATCGTCAACCTCGACCCGTACGTGGGCGACAACCTCACCGGTATCTCCACCGATTTCGCGGCTTCGGTCACGGGCACTCCCATCGAGGTCCCTCCGCAGTCCTCCGTGGTCGCCGGCGTCTCCGAGGCGAACGCCGCCCTCGTCGAGGAGGTCGACGAGTCGCCGCGTCCGAACAGCACCGAGGAGACCCCCTCCCCGGCCCCGGCAGGCGTCGTCAACAACGTCGAGCTCGTGAACCTCTCCGAGGGTGTCCGCCCGGGCCTGACCATCCCCGTGACCTTCACGTTCGCCGAGGCCGGCGACGTAACCCTGTCCGTGCCGATCGACGCCGGCCCGGAGCTCCCCCGCGACGAGTCGGAGCTCTCGCCGATCGTGGGCGAAGCACACTAGGACTTCCTGCTGGAGGGCCCGGTCGAGCACAGCTCGGCCGGGCCCTCCTCGCATCCGCTCCGGTGTCGGTGCGACCGACTATCCTCCGGCCGTGGCAAAGACCAAGACCCTCTACCGCTGTTCCGACTGCTCGCACACCGTCGCGAAGTGGGTCGGGCGCTGTCCCGAATGCGGAACGTGGGGGTCGATGGACGAAGCACCCGTCCAACCGGTCGCGGTCGCCTCGCGGTCGGGTACCTCGCTCGCCCGCGCCGGTGCCGCCGCCGTGCTGCCGAGCACCCCGGCCACCCCGCTGTCGCAGATCGACGGCAAGGCCACCCACGCGAAGCCCACGGGCATCCCCGAGCTCGACCGCGTCCTCGGCGGCGGTGTCGTACCCGGTTCGGTCGTCCTGCTCGCCGGCGAACCCGGTGTCGGCAAGTCCACGCTGCTCCTCGAGGTGGTGCACCGCTGGGCGTTGCGCGGCGAAGCCGATCGCGCGCTCTACGTCACCGGCGAGGAGTCGGCCGGTCAGGTGCGCCTGCGCGCCGACCGCACCGGCGCCGTGCACGACCGGGTCTATCTTGCCGCCGAGAACGACCTCGCGACGATCTTCGGGCACGTGGAGCAGGTCAAGCCCACGCTGCTGGTCGTCGACTCCGTCCAGACGATGCTCGCCGCCGACGTCGACGGCGTGACCGGCGGTGTCACGCAGGTCCGCGCAGTCACCAGCGCCCTGACCTCCCTCGCGAAGTCCAGCGGCATCCCGGTGCTGCTCATCGGCCACGTCACCAAGGACGGCGCGGTCGCCGGTCCGCGTTCCCTCGAGCACCTCGTCGACGTGGTGCTGCACTTCGAAGGCGACAAGCACTCCACGCTGCGCATGGTGCGCGGGGTGAAGAACCGGTTCGGAGCCGCCGACGAGGTGGGCTGCTTCGAACTTGCCGAGGACGGGATCGTCGGCGTCAGCGACCCGTCGGGATTGTTCCTGCAGCACCGCGACGAGGCCGTGCCCGGCACTGCCGTCACGGTCACGATGGACGGCAAACGCCCGCTCCTCGGTGAGGTCCAGGCGCTCGTGGTGCCCACGCACAATCCTTCACCGCGACGCGCCGTGAGCGGTCTCGACTCGGCGCGGGTGGCGATGGTGCTCGCGGTGCTCGAGCGTCGCTGCGGGCTCGGCCGGCTCGGTAACTGCGACGTCTACGCCTCCACCGTCGGCGGTATGCGGATCACCGATCCGTCCGCCGACCTCGCGCTCGCACTCGCCGTCGCCTCAGCCGTACGCGACCAGCCCGTCCCGGCCGGCACCGTGCTGCTCGGCGAGGTCGGTCTCGCCGGGGAGGTCCGTCGTGTCGTCGGTGCGGGTCGCCGACTCGCGGAGGCGAACCGGCTCGGCTTCGACCGCGGGGTGGTTCCGCGCGATGTCGAGGGTGTCCCGAAGGACATGAAGAAGTTCGAGGTGTCCAACGTGGCGCAGGCACTGTCGACCCTCACACGCTGACCTGCGGACATGTCGGCAGCGCCGATCTGCCGAGGTGTCGGCGGCCGGTGCGAACATGTGTTCGTGTCCGATGCGACGGTGCTGCATGCCGATCTCGACGCGTTCTACGCGTCGGTGGAGCAGCGCGACGATCCGTGGCTGCGCGCCAAACCGATCGTCGTGGGCGGGGGCGTCGTACTCGCGGCGAGCTATGAGGCCAAGGCTCACGGCATCGTCACCGCGATGTCGGGCCGAGCCGCCCGCGCCCTGTGCCCGGGACTGATCTCGGTGCCTCCCCGCATGGAGGCCTATGCGCAGGCCTCGCGCGACGTCTTCGCGATCTTCGATCGCACCACACCGATCGTGGAGGGGATCTCCATCGACGAGGCGTTCCTCGACGTCTCCGGTCTCGGGCGCATCGCAGGCAGACCCGTCGACATCGCCGCACGCCTGCGCCGCACGGTCGCCGAGGAGGTGGGGCTGCCGATCACCGTCGGTGTCGCGCGCACCAAGTTCCTCGCCAAGGTCGCGAGCGGGGTGGCCAAGCCCGACGGACTGCTCCTCGTCCCTCCGCACGCCGAACTCGAGTTCCTCCATCCGTTGCCGGTGGAGCGGTTGTGGGGCGTCGGCAAGGTGACGGCGGCGAAGTTGCACGCGCACGGTCTGCGGACCGTGGCCGATGTCGCCGCCCACTCCGAGTCCGATCTCGTCTCGCTGCTCGGACGCACGGCGGGACGCCACCTGCACGCGCTCGCGATCGGTCACGATCCGCGTCCGGTCCGGCATCGGCGGCGCAGTTCGATGGGCGCGCAGCACGCGCTCGGCCGCGGACCCCACAGCCTCGAGTCGGTCGGCGAGACGCTGCAACTGCTCGTCGACCGCGTGGGCCGGCGGATGCGCCGGGCCGGACGCCTCGGCCGCACGGTGGTCCTGCGGATGCGCTTCGCCGACTACACCCGCGCGACACGCTCTCACACGCTGCCCGGGGCCACCGCACGCACCGATCTGCTGTCGGCGGCGGCGCACGACCTGCTCGAGCAGACCCGACCGCTCATCGCCGAGCGCGGTCTCACGCTCATCGGGATCGCGGTGACGAATCTCGTCGGTGAAGGCGTCGAGCAACTCGAGCTGCCGTTCGACGAGCCGGTCGAGGCCGCCGGGGACAGTACTGCAGACACGCGAACGCAGCACCGCGCCGTCGACCGGCATGCCCTCGATGCCGTCCTGGACGATCTGCACTCCCGCTACGGCGCGGGCGCGGTCACTTCCGCGGCGTTGCTCGGACGCGACCACCGGCCGGGTGTTCCGCTGCTCCCCGACGGACCGGAGACCTGAACGCGAAAACCCGGAGGGCGGAGATGTCAGACGGCGGAGATGTCGTGTTCACTCTGCGGGATGCCGTCGGCGTAGTCGCGGCCCTTCGCGAAGTGCTCGTGCCCGACGACGACGAACAACCCGACCGACGACGCCACCACGACGTCCGGATCGGCCGGCGGACCGGCGACGATGCGCGCCTCCGCACTGGTGTAGACCTTGCGCCGCACCAAGCCGTCGACGCGGGCGCGGAACTCGAGCACCGAGCCCAGGGGGATGGGACGGGCGAAGTCCGTCTCGAAGTGCCCGGTGACGACGGCGGTCCGCAGGGCGGCGTTGCACGCCATTCCCTGGACCTCGTCGAAGGCCGTCATGAGGATGCCGCCGTGGATGAATCCCGGTCCGCCCTGGTAGCGCGTGGCGACGTCGAGACGGCCGAGCACCTCGAGGCCCTCGCCGATCGTGAACTCCATCGCGAGGCCGGAGGGCTGGTCGTCACCACACCCGAAGCACTTGTTCCAATGCTGCGGTACCGGCGCACCCGGGCCGGGATGATCTTCCGGCAGATCGGGAACGACGAGGTCGTCGGGCAAAGTCCAGGTGCTGCGCATAAGCAAGTAATGTAGTTGCGCGGTCGGGGCGCCGATCCACGAGTCCGCGCATTGTGACGACGACCGCAGACCGCACAGGGGAAGGAAGTCCAGATGACCGAGTCGGCGCCGGCATCGACGCTGAGCGACACCATCGCTCGTCTGGCGCCCGGCACCGCGCTACGCGACGGTCTCGAACGCATCCTCCGCGGCCGCACGGGCGGCCTGATCGTCCTCGGTTTCGACGACAAGGTCGCCGAGCTGTGCGACGGCGGTTTCGAACTCGACGTCGAGTTCGCCCCCACCCGACTTCGGGAGCTGTCGAAGATGGACGGCGCCGTGGTCGTGTCCACCGACGGTTCGCGCATCGTGCGTGCCAACGTGCAACTCGTGCCCGATCCGAGCATCCCCACCGTGGAGTCCGGCACCCGGCACCGCGCCGCGGAACGCACCGCAATCCAGACCGGATATCCGGTGGTTTCGGTCAGCCAGTCGATGAGCATCGTCAGCGTGTACGTCGACGGTCGCCGCCACGTCATCAACGACTCCGCGACCATCCTGTCCCGGGCCAACCAGGCCGTCGCGACACTCGAGCGCTACAAGGCCCGCCTCGACGAGGTGACCCGGCAGTTGTCCGTGGTCGAGATCGAGGACATCGTCACGCTGCGCGACGCGCTCACCGTGGCGCAGCGGCTCGAGATGATGCACCGCCTGTCCGTGGAGATCGAGCAGGACGTGCTCGAACTCGGGACCGACGGTCGCCAGCTGGCCCTCCAGCTCGAAGAACTCGTCGGCGACAACCAGCTCGCCCGGCAGCTCATCGTGCGGGACTATCTTGCGGGCGAGCACGTCCCCACCCAGCAGGAGGTCGAGCAGGCGCTCGAGCGTCTCGCACACCTGACCGACGTCGACCTGCTCGACCTGACGAGCCTCGCCCGCGCCTTCGGCTATTCGGGCACCATCGAGGCCCTCGACACCTCGATGAGTCCCCGCGGTTATCGCGTGCTCCATCGGGTGCCGCGCCTGCAGGCCCGGCAGATCAACCGGCTCGTAGGTGCGTTCGGCACACTGCAGGGCCTGCTCGCGGCCACCGCTGCCGATCTGCAGGCGGTCGACGGGGTCGGCGCCCTGTGGGCCCGGTACATCCGCGAGGGACTGTCGCGGCTCGCCGAAGCCGCGATCAACCACTACGACTGAACAACTACCGGACGAGCAGCAGGTCAGGGCGTGATGTTGAACGGCTCGGGCGCGCTGCGCAGGCCGCCGAGCTGCCCGACCACGGTGTACGCGCCGGGACCGACCGGTTCACGCGGCGCCTGGCAGCCGGGCTCGGAGGTCGTCGCCGACCACTTGACGGAATAGGCGGCCTGGTCGCCCGGAGCGAGCGACCGGATGTCGGCGGTCGATTCGGGGAAGCAGTCGGTGTTCGCCCAGAGTCGCTCGTTGCCGTCGAGGCTGTAGACGAGCACCTGCTGAAGGCCCGCACCGAGGTCGCGTTCGCACTGCGACGTGCCGATGTTGGTGATGACGATCGTGAAATCGGGTTCGGAACCGACACTGTAGTTCGGCTCGTCCGCCGTCACCCGCACGGCGAGCGACTGATCGGAGCACTGCCCCGGCGGAACCGGAGCAGCGGAGGTGGTGGCGGACGTGGACGTGTTGTCCTCGTCGTCCGCGTCCTCCGAGGCCGAATCCCCTGCACTACGCGTCCCGGACGAACCCGAGGATCCACCGCTCCGGGTGGTGCTCGCGGACGCCGCGTCGGCGGACGCATCGGCCGCCGTCGTGGTGGCGGAGGTCGTCACCTCCGCTGCTGCGGGTTCGGGATTCTGATCGGGGTCGTCGCCGCCGGTCAGCGCCACTACGAGCCAGATGACCAGAGCCAGCACGACCACCGAGACTCCGATCGCGAGAATGCGTCGTCGCCAGTAGATCTCGGGGGGCAGAGGACCGGTCGGTTCAAGCACGCCCCCCACGGTATGTGCCACAGGCTGCGCACGGCTACACCGCCGTCGGCGTGTCGCTGTGACCTGCAGTCACATCGTTGTGACCGCAGGTGCACCCGTCTTCAGTTGTCGGAGACCTCGCCGATGTCTCCGAAGTGGCCCCGCAGACTCACCTTGCCGTCCTCGAGCTTGTAGGTGACGCCCACGATGGCGCAGCGGCCGTCGGCGATGCGGTCGGCGATGATCCGCGAACGATCCGTGAGCAGCTTGCCCGTCTCGACGACGTGGCGCCCCTCGAGTTCGTCGACGGTGGACAGACCCTCGGCCCTGCCCATCAGGATCGAGGGAGCGACACGCTCGACGAGGCTGCGGATGTGGCCGCCCGGCACCGTGCCCTTGTCGAGGGCATCGATGGTCGCCGCCACGGCACCACAGCTGTCGTGACCGAGGATGACGATGAGCGGAACGTTGAGGATGTCGACTGCGTACTCGATGGAACCGAGGACGGAACTGTCGATGACGTGACCCGCGGTACGGACCACGAACATGTCGCCGAGCCCCTGGTCGAAGATGATCTCTGCGGCGACGCGGGAGTCTCCGCAGCCGAACAGCACGGCGGTGGGGTGCTGGCCGTTGACGAGTTCGGCGCGACGATCGATTCCCTGGCTCGGGTGCAGCGGCGTGTCGCTGACGAAACGATGATTACCCTCGGTCAGGGCTTTCCAGGCGGAGATGGGATTGGAGTTCGGCATGCGTACATTATTCACCTGCGCACATGTCCGATTTCGTTCGACATCTCCTCAGCGGATCCCCGCACCCGACCCCGTGACCGGAGGAGACCCGAGATGTCCGTGGACGCACCGTCGTTGCTGCGCTGGTATGCCGCGCAGGCGCGCGACCTGCCGTGGCGCCGCGACGGGGTGACGGGCTGGCAGATCCTCATGTCCGAGGTCATGCTGCAGCAGACGCCGGTCGCCCGGGTCGCTCCGATCTGGGAGGAGTGGGTGCGGCGCTGGCCCGTGCCGTCCGCGATGGCCGCCTCGAGCCAGGCCGAGGTGCTGCGGGCGTGGGGCAAGCTCGGCTATCCGCGCCGCGCGCTGCGCCTGCACGAGTGCGCCGGCGTACTCGCCGCCGAGCACGACGACCGGGTTCCCGAGGACGTCGACGTCCTGCTGACCCTGCCCGGCGTCGGCGCCTACACCGCCCGCGCCGTGGCGTGCTTCGCATACGGGCAGCGTGTGCCGGTGGTGGACACGAACGTGCGTCGTGTCGTCGCCCGCGCCGTCCACGGTCGGGCGGAGCCGGGAAACCCTTCGACCACAAGGGATCTCGCCGACGTCGAGGCTATCCTTCCGCGTCAGCGTTCACGTGCGGCGACCTTCTCCGCGGCGCTGATGGAACTCGGTGCGACCGTGTGCACCGCTCGCACGCCCGACTGCGGACGCTGCCCGCTGCCCGAGTGCGCATGGGTACAGGCCGGGCGGCCCGCCCACGACGGACCACCCCGGAAGGTGCAGAAGTTCGCCGGCACCGACCGGCAGGTGCGCGGCCGGTTGATGGCGGTGCTGCGCGAGAGCAGCGTCCCGGTGGAGCGTCCCGTCCTCGACAGCGTGTGGACCACGGATCCGGGCCAGCGCGACCGCGCCCTGCACTCACTGCTCGTGGACGGTCTCGTCGAGCAGACCGACGACGGCCGTTTCGCGCTCGCCGGCGAGGGATCGACCTCCTAGATCCGGCTTACCGACAGTGCTACTCGAGTCGGCTCGCCGACAGTGCTACTCGAGTCGGCTCGCCGACAGTGCGTGCGCGGTGAGGAAGTGTTCCACTGCGGTGCGGAACTCGTCGGGCCGGTCGTCGTGCACGAGATGCCCGGCGCCGTCGACGAGGACGTGGTCGGTGCCGGGTCGCGTCACCATCCGCCGCATCTGCCCCTCGGGGGTGATGGTGAACTCGCCTTCGAGCAGCAGCGCGGGCACGCGGATCGAGTTCCACTCGTCCCAGAAGTGCCGCGACCCCCACTCTTCCGAGATGTCGCGGAAGGTCTCGACCTCGCCGTGCAGATACCAGCCGTCATCGCGGCGGACGAACGAGTCGAGGAAGTAGCGACCCGCGACGGGCCCGAAGAAGTCGAACACCGCATCCCCGGTGGGAAACGGTTGCGGCCACTGCGCGATCATCGCCGCCCAGTTCGCGGCCGTGCGTCCCCGGAAGTCGGGCGCCATGTCCTCGAGCACCAGCGCGGTGACCCGCTCGGGATGGGTCGCAGCGAAGCACCACGCGTGCAGGGCACCCATCGAATGCCCGATCACGACGAGCGGTTCGGTGATCCCGGTGAGATGGGTTTCGAGATCGGCGACGAACGCCTCGGTGGTGAGTTCGTCGGGAGCGGGACGACCGTGACCAGCGGCGTCGAAGGTGTACACGTGTCCGTGTTCGCGCAGCCACGGCACGTGACGACGCCACGTGCGGGCGCTGCCCATGAGACCGTGCAACAGCAGGATGGGTCGTCCGGTTCCGCCCTCGTCGTGCAACACAATCGACCAAGTTAGCGGAGTAGGCTCTCGCGCATGGCAGTCGTGAAGATCAACGCAATCGAAGTTCCCGAAGGCGCCGGCCCCGAGCTGGAGAAGCGATTCGCCAATCGGGCGCACACCGTCGACAACTCCCCGGGCTTCCTGGGCTTCCAGCTGCTCCGCCCCACCGCGGGCGAGAACCGGTACTTCGTGGTGACTCAGTGGGAGTCCGAGGAGGACTTCGCCGCGTGGCGCGACGGCGACGCACGTGCTGCCCACGCGGCTGAGGCGAAGAAGCCCGTCGCGACCGGCGCATCGCTGCTCGAGTTCGAGGTCGTCCTCGACGTCAAGAAGTCCTGAGATGTCCGCGTCCGGCGGGTCCGGGCGTGAGTTCACCTATGCGGAGGTGGGAGCGAGCCTGCGTGCCTTCCGGGACGAGGCACCGCTCCCCTCCGGTTATCGACATCTGAGGGTCGAGAGCGAACTGGGCCGCGGCGACACCGTGTTCGAGGTCGCCGCTGCCCAGTTGTTCTCGTGGGACATGCACCGCGGCGCGGGCATACGGATCCCGCCCGGCACGCCCCTCGCAGTACCCGGCGTCGAAGTGGATCTCGGCTTCGGTCTCGGACCGGTGCGCGCGTCGGCGCGGTGCCGCGTGATCGAGATCGTCGACACCCCGGACATACGCGGCTCTTCGCACTTGGTAGGGGCGGGTGTCGATCGACCCCGTTG
>NZ_JTIZ01000101.1:0-1272 GCF_000801125.1 Rhodococcus sp. Chr-9 | reverse complement strand
CTTCACACCATCTGACATGCAATTACACGACTTTGCCGGGGCCCTGTACTGTTCACTACTGCGCGACATTGCCACCCCATCATTTCTGGATGCTCGTTCAGCGGCTTCGGAGCGTGGAGCACAGTTCCTGCGCGAGTCTCGACCATGTGCTGGGTGGCCAAGGCCTCGCCGTGCACCATCCGCGCACACCTACTGAACACGTCCAGTTTCCGTTGGCCGGAGCCTCCCGGATCTCCCGCCCAGGTATCCCGAAGGCTTCGAGGACCCGGCGATCGCTGGGCGCGACATTCTGAAGGGCGGTGGGGGCATAGAAACCGAGTGTGCGGGCGCGGGAACAGTCGTGGCTGACTTCCGGCGTAGCGTCCACGTCAAGGATAAAGAAATCTGTTCCAAGAGTGCCGTGTCACACCGGTTTCCGTTGACACGTCGGTTGTGTGGATCGACAGTCTCACCCTGCGCTGATTGTCTCTCGAACCCGTGGATTTGGTTGGACCCGATCAAGCGAGCACTCGATCGGCCGGCTGCATCTCCGTCTGCGCGTTCACGCCACCATGTATCGACGGGCGCCTCAGGACGTCACGTGACGCAATTCCTGGCCTCACATACGATCCGCGCCTTCGTCGAATGCACACACTGTGCGTCCCATCGTCTGGTCCACTGCAAAAATGCTGCATGCTGTGACCAACAGAAGCTAGGCATGCCGCTTCATCGTCAGATTCCCACGAGGGGTCCGATGACGGGCTTCCACTGGTAGATGGTCTGGTCGAC
Source organism: Rhodococcus sp. Chr-9 (assembly GCF_000801125.1). Taxonomy (NCBI): domain Bacteria; kingdom Bacillati; phylum Actinomycetota; class Actinomycetes; order Mycobacteriales; family Nocardiaceae; genus Rhodococcus; species Rhodococcus sp. Chr-9. The sequence continues at coordinate 504 of NZ_JTIZ01000101.1, read as the reverse complement.
GACAACACCCTGCGTGACATAGGGGTCCTTGGCGAGCAGGGCCTGCAGGTCGTCTTCGCTGTCCGCCTTGAACACGAGCAGGGCGCCGGCTCCGTCGGCCCAGGCGCCCGCTTCCTGTAGCACGCCTTTGGCGGCCGCGTCCTTGACGAAGACCAGGTGGTCGGCATGAGCAGCCTCTTTGACGGATGCGTCAGTGGTGTACGACCAGATAACAGCGAACAGGGCCATGGTCACTCCTCGGGGGATACGGTCATGAAACGACGCGCGTACTCCTCATGGAATACGTACTCGAGAACGGTAGGGCGTCGGATGCCGCAGCGAGTGTCCTATTTTGCAACATCGTCCGTGCACGACGACGAGGTACAAACGGCATCATTGCTGTCCCGAACAGAGGTGGGAAGACGTCCGCTCGGCGTGAGGAAGAGGGTGTCCGCGCAGACTCAGCGGCGAGGATGTCTTGTTATGCGACAGAGTGTTTCAGGGGTCAGGAACCGAATGTTTCGT
>NZ_JTIZ01000100.1:0-373 GCF_000801125.1 Rhodococcus sp. Chr-9 | reverse complement strand
GCGCGGCGGTCGCCGACGTGGTGGCGCGGCACGAGTCGCTGCGCACCGTCTACCCGGAGACCGTCGACGGGCCCGTCCAGGTGATCCTGCCCGCGGGACGGGCTTCGGTCGCGATGGACGTCGTCACGGTCGACGAGGCGTCGATCGCCGGGGCGATGGCCGCCTTCGTCGGGCAGCCGTTCGACGTGACCACCGAGATTCCGCTCCGAGCAAGGGTTTTCGAGATCGGTGCCGACGACTTCGTGGTCGTCACGGTCGTCCACCACATCTCCGCCGACGGCTCGTCCGGCGGGCCGTTCGTCCGCGACCTGGTCACCGCGTACACGTCCCGGGTCGGCGGCGGGGTGCCGTCGTGGGAGCCGCCGGCGGTGCA
>NZ_JTIZ01000016.1:0-2596 GCF_000801125.1 Rhodococcus sp. Chr-9 | reverse complement strand
CGAGCAACAAATCGTCCGTTGCGAGCGGCCACAGAGGCAGCCACAACTGCTCCCAGTCCCCACTGAGAGATCCCCCGCTCATATCCATGCGTGACACCCTCACACGCAAGATCAATTTTTTATGTAGGACACGCCAACCAAGTCAGATGTTTCGGCGACTCCTCTGGGAAAACACACTTCCGTCCTACCCGGACCACCCTGTTCTTCGTGGTCGCAGCTTTAGTGCATGAGGTGTGTAGGGATCTTGATTTGTGGTCGATCGGAACCAGGGCCGGTGGAGTGGCACGAGACCGTTCGTATGGCCGGGACTGCGGAAGGTCGGCCGGGTACGGCTCATGGGTGCGGCAGAACTTCTCGATCCGAGTAGTTGGTGAGCACCCCTTTGGGCCGGCCCTTCCCGGGTGTCAGAACTTCTGCAAGAGGTGTGTCCCGATTTTTGGCAGGAAGAAATGATCCGCGGGAAGGCCGGCACGCTGCCACATAGATGAGTGTCCGGCCCGCAGGGGGTGGGGCCGGACACTCGATGATGATCTTTCCAGACTGGGTCGCCTGGGGCAGCCAACGAGCGTGATGTGCGGGGCCGCGGAGAGTGGTCAACCGCCGAACTTGATGCGGATCAATTCTTGGACGACTTCGTTCAGGGCGATTCGCGTGCAGTGGCGAAACAAGAACGCCAACGATCGGATCGCGAGTTGCTGGACCGCCTCCTTGCGTGAGGGTCGCGGTTCGGGAGCAGGCGAGGAGCAGGCGGAGCAAGTCATGGGTGCCTCCTTGGGGCAACCGGAGACCGTCGAGGCGCAGCCGCGACCGAATCCGGGCATGAAAAAACCCCCGGACCTCTGGTGCGGGGGTTGGTATGGACGGAGTGAGGGAAGCGGCCGCGTAGACGCCCTAGAACGGGTCAGGCCGACGCAACCCGAAGGGTTGGCCGGCCATAGGTTCGGAGGTCTTAATCGCGGACGAAAGAGCATGACGCTTGCACGAGCGGGCGGAGCTCGGGCTGGCGTGGAAATAACAAAGGCCCGGGTCCAAAGGAACCACCGGGCCTGATTTTGGGTGCACGAGGTACACCAGGGGTCGATCTTACAGATAACAGGACAAGGCGCGCAAGTGCGACATGCTTCGTGCATTCGCGTCACCTCCTCAGGGGCAAAACGAGGTTCTGCCGCGCCACCGCTTCGCGGTGGCTTGCCATCGATCGAACAGAAGCTGACTAAGGCAGTCGCCGGGCGTGATGAATTGCGGCCTGGAGCGGCTCGTCGGCGCCGACTAAAGCTCGCCCAGCGTCTGCCAGAGAGTCGATCACTTCGCGTACTGAGTCTTCGGTCTCAGCATCGAGGGTGTCGGCATCAAGCATGTCCACCAGCTCCGCTAGAGCACGTAGCTCGGTATGTACAGCAGTCAGTTGGGTCTGCATTGCAGTGATGCGGGCCGATATGGCGTCGTTCATGCCATAGCTCCCTCAGTCTTGGACTGCTCGGTCTTACGGGCGTGATGCAGGATCGTCCCTACTCCACCGACCGACATACCTACCTCCACCGCGATCTCACGCAGCTTCATCCCGCTCGCACGGAGTTCGAGTACTCGCTTCCGACGTTCGGCTGCTCGAGCTTCGTATGAAGCTCGAGGCTCCGCGATGATGCGCCGCACCGTGCGTGGGGACGCACCGATTCGTTCCGCCACTTCGCGAGCTGTGCGGGTTCGCCTGGCCGGCGTCTCAGCTCCCATCGGTCGCCTCCTTCCTCACGAGGTCATGGTCGTACTTCGTTGCACGGCGACGATTGGCCTCGCGCTTCTTCTCCGTCATCTTGCGTCCGCGAGCGGATTGGATAGCGACGAAGGTGGCTTCGTAAACCGCAGGGCCATCGGCCCACATGCGGGACTTGGTGACGATCCAGCGGTGAATGCTGGCTGCGATAGCTCGTACTTCGCTTACCGGCAAAGGCTCGGAGAAGGCAGCGTTAAGGTCTGCGGCTTCGACCTGAATCGCTTTCTCTAAACCTTCGGGATCTCCCCAATGACAACGTAATTCGCGGTATGCCCAAGTGCGTGCCGTCTCGAAGAGCATGCAATTACGTCCGAGTCCGACTGGGTTTTCGCGACGACGTTTGCTCTGCCGCCACCGCGGTGGCGGCATGTGCTTTCCGAGGTCATGTTCGAGATCTGCCAGCGATCGAGTCTCGGCGTGGATCCAGTGTGTGTCCCAGGCCGAGTGAGTCGGGTTCTTCGTCATCAACCCCGAATAGGCGGCATCGCCATCGACAGCTCGGCGCAGCCCTTCGTTCACCGCTGCGGCATAAGCAAGTGGCTTACGCCTGGCGTACTCGGTGCGTGTGAAAGGTTCGGCCAATGCCCACACCGCATGTGCGTGTCCATTGCGCGGGTTTTCCACGATCGCGTTCGGCAAGGGATGATTGCCGGCGGCAGACAGGGCTCGCAGTGCCGCGTCTGGATGATCGACATCGACAACGAGAAGATTGCTCAGCGCCTGCGGATTGGCCTCAAGGTATCGCCGATCGAGCGCATCCTGGCGAGACATCCGGTAGACCCCGAGCAACAAATCGTCCGTTGCGAGCGGCCACAGAGGCAGCCACAA